>DASQXT010000328.1:0-5003 GCA_035639575.1 Geodermatophilus sp. | reverse complement strand
CAGGGCCGCTGCACCAAGCGGGTCGTCGTCGTGGGTCGCGGCACCGCCGCCCTCGAGCTGGTCGACCGGCTGCGCCGCGAGCGGTTCGCCGGACTGGAGGTCGTCGCCGCCTGCGTCACCCCCGACGACCGTGACCGGGTGGCCCGCGTCGCCGGCGTCCCGGTCGCCGGGCTGGAGGACGTCCTGACGCTGGCCGGCCGCCTCGACGCGGACACCATCGCCGTCACCTCCGCCAGCGAGACCGCCTCGCAGTACCTGCGCTCGCTGTCCTGGCAGCTGGAGGGCACCGGCATCGAGCTGCTCGTCGCGCCCGGCCTCATCGAGGTCGCCGGCCCGCGGCTGCACATCCGCCCGTTCGAGGGGCTGCCGCTGCTGTCGGTGGAGCAGCCGTGCTTCGAGGGCTGGCAGCGGGTGGTCAAGGGCGGCCTGGACCGCGCGGTCGCCGGCCTGGCGGTGCTGTTCCTCGCCCCGGTCCTGCTCGCGATCGCCCTCGCGGTCAAGGTGACCAGCCCCGGCCCGGTGCTCTACCGCCAGGAGCGGGTGGGCGTGAACGGGCAGGCCTTCACGATGCTGAAGTTCCGCAGCATGGTCGTCGACGCCGACCGCCAGGTCGACGCGCTGAAGGCGCAGAACATCTCCGACGGACTGCTGTTCAAGATGCGCGTGGACCCGCGGGTCACCCCCGTCGGCCGGGTGCTGCGCCGGCTGTCGCTGGACGAGCTGCCGCAGCTGTTCAACGTCCTCGGCGGCTCCATGTCGCTGGTCGGCCCGCGCCCGCCGCTGCCCGGCGAGGTCGCCCGCTACGACACGTCGGTCAGCCGCCGGCTGCTGGTCAAGCCCGGGCTCACCGGCCTGTGGCAGATCTCCGGGCGCTCCGACCTGCCGTGGGAGGAGTCCGTGCGGCTGGACCTGCGCTACGTCGAAAACTGGTCGCTGGCGATGGACCTGTTGATCCTCGTCAAGACCGTGCGCGCCGTCGTCAGCAGCTCCGGGGCCTACTGAGAGGACCACCCTCCTCCCCACGCCTCGTAGAAGGACCCCGTCCTCCCCACCCTTCGCAAGCTCAGGGCGGGACCCGGGACGGGGCCGGCGGGCTCCTGGAGGGCGGCCGTTCCAGCACGTCACCGGCTCGGCGCGGGCCCCTGCGGGGTCGCCTGTCCGGGCGTGCCCCGTGCGGGTGAGGGCACCCGCCGCACACCTCCCCATCAGCGCGGCGTCCGTCGATGCTCACCCAGGGCGACGACGGAACCCGCGCGTCCCCAACGCAGACGGCGTCCGACCCGTTCGGACGCGAGACGGAGGCCCAGTGGACCACCTGAGCATCGCCATGGTCGGCACGCGCGGCGTGCCGGCCCGGTACGGCGGCTTCGAGACGGCCGTGGAGGAGATCGGCCGCCGGCTGGTCGACGCCGGCCACCGGGTGGTCGTGTACTGCCGCACGGTCCCCGGGGCGCAGGAGCCGCCGCCGGCCGCGCACCTGGGCATGGAGCTGGTGCACCTGCCGGCCGCCCGCCGTCGGTCGCTGGAGACCCTCAGCCACACGGCCCTGTCGGTCCGCCACCTGCTGACCCACCGCACCGACGCGGCCATCCTGTTCAACGCGGCGAACTCGCCGCTGCTGCCGGCGCTGCGCGCCGCTCGCGTCCCGGTCGCCACGCACGTGGACGGCCTGGAGTGGAAGCGGGCCAAGTGGGGCGGCACGGGACGGCGCTACTACCGGGCCGCGGAGGCGCTCGCCGTCCGCTGGTCCGACGCGCTCATCGCCGACGCGCAGGGCATCGCGGACTACTACCGCGACGCCTTCGCCGCCCCGACCACGCTGCTGACCTACGGCGCACCGCTCATCGAGCCCGGCGCGGACCGGCTGACCGAGCTCGGCCTCGAGCCGCGCGGCTACCACCTGGTGGTCGCCCGCTTCGAGCCGGAGAACCACGTCGACGTCATCGTCGAGGGCTACGCCGCCAGCACGGCCACCAAGCCGCTGGTCGTCGTCGGCTCGGCGCCGTACGCCGACGAGTACACCGCCCGCGTGCACGGCCTCGCCGACGACCGGGTGCGCTTCCTCGGCGGCGTCTGGGACCAGGAGCTGCTCGACCAGCTGTACGCCAACTGCGCCACCTACCTGCACGGGCACTCCGTCGGGGGCACCAACCCCTCGCTGCTGCGCGCGATCGGCGCCGGTGCCGCGGTCACCGCCTTCGACGTCGACTTCAACCGCGAGGTGGTGGCCGACGCGGGGCGGTACTTCCGCACCCCGGCCGACGTCGCCCGCGAGGTCGTCGCGGTCGAGGCCGACCCCGAGTGGGTCACCCGCTCCGGGCGGCGCGCCCGCGAGCTGGCCGGCGGCTACGACTGGGACCAGGTCGCCGCCGGCTACGAGGAGCTCGCCCGCGCGCTGGCCGAGCGGCGCTTCCCGGCCCGCCGTCCCTCGGGGCGCCGCCGGCCGACCGCGGCCGACGCGCCGCCGGCCCCGCGCCCGGCGCAGCGGCCGGCCGGCGTCGTCCCGCTGCCCGCGCCCGCCCCGGCGGTCGAGGACCTCCCGGCGGTGCGGTCGTGACCGCCACCGTCGAGGCCCGCCCGGCCGACGACCTGCGGACGACGGTCCGCCGGCTGGCCGCCGCGCAGAAGGGCGCCACCGGCGCCCCCGCCTACTCGCGCTTCGTCAACCGGCCGCTGGGCCGGCTGTTCGCGGCGCTGGCCTTCCACGCCGGGCTCACGCCGAACGCGGTCACCGCGGTCAGCGCCGCGTTCACCACCACCGGCGTCGCGCTGCTCGCCCTGGCCCGGCCCTCGGTGCCGATGGGCCTGGCGGTCGCCGCCTGCCTGGTGCTCGGGTACGCGCTCGACGCCGCCGACGGGCAGCTGGCGCGGCTGCGCGGCGGCGGCTCGCCGGCGGGGGAGTGGCTCGACCACATGGTCGACGCCGCCAAGGCCTCCAGCCTGCACCTGGCCGTGCTCATCGGCTGGTACCGCGCCGACGTCGTCGACGAGGTCTGGCTGCTGGTGCCGCTGGGCTACTGCGTCGTCGACGCCGTCACCTACTTCGGCACGATGCTCAACGAGGCGCTGCGCGCCCAGCACGGGGTCGCCACCCGGGCGCAGCGCACCGCCGAGCGGGTCGGCGTGCGCCGCTCGCTGATGACGCTGCCGACCGACTACGGCCTGCTGGCCTGCGTCTTCGTCCTCTTCGGGGCGCCCGTGCTGTTCGTCCCGACCTACACCGTCCTCTTCCTGGCGGCGGCCGGCTTCCTCGCCCTCGCCTCGGTCAAGTGGTTCCGCGAGATGGGCAGGTTGCCGCGATGAGCACCGTTCCCGGGACGCCCGCGTCCCCTCCGCGCCCGACCCGGCGCCGCCGGCTGCTGCTCGGCGCGGCCGTCGCCGCGCTGCTGGCGGTCCTGGTCGTCCTCGGTGCCGTCGTCCTCGGCGACGACGAGGGGACGGCGGGCACGCCCGCGGCCGCGACGGCCACGCCCGCGGAGGCCCCCGCGGCCACCACCGCGCCGGCCGTCGTCCCGCAGCTGCCGACGCCGGAGCCCACCGGCCCCACCGAGGACGT
The DNA here is from genome assembly GCA_035639575.1 of Geodermatophilus sp. GTDB lineage: Bacteria > Actinomycetota > Actinomycetes > Mycobacteriales > Geodermatophilaceae > Geodermatophilus. The sequence continues at coordinate 1,447 of DASQXT010000328.1, read as the reverse complement.
CGACGAGGCGCCGCCGACCCTGCCGGAGGTGCCGCTGGACGCCGAGGGCGCGGTCGGCGACGGCGTCGTCGTGACGCTGCCGGCCATCGAGGCCATCGAGGGCACCGCGGTCGGCCCGGGCAACATCGCCGGTCCCGCGCTGCGGGTCACCGTGCGGGTGGAGAACGGCACGGCCGAGCCGGTCGCGCTCGGCGGCGTCGCGGTGAACCTCGCCTACGGCCCGGACCGCACGCCGGCCTCGCCGCTGGACGACCCGTCGCAGCACCCGTTCGCCACGATGGTCGAGCCGGGGCAGTCCGCCGAGGGCGTGTACGTCTTCACCGTCCCCGCCGACGCGCGTGACCGGGTGGCGATCGAGGTCGGCTACGAGGCCGGCGCGCCGCTGCTGCAGTTCACCGGCCCGGTGGCCTGACCCGGTGAGCGTCCCCGCCCCCCGCGTCCCGTCGGAGCCCACCGCAGCACCCCGGCCGCCGCTGCTGGTCGTCCACCCGGGCGCCGAGCTCTACGGCGCCGACCGGGTGCTGCTGGAGTCGGCCACCGCGCTGGCCAGCCGGTTCACGGTCACGGTCGCCGTCCCCGGCCCCGGTCCGCTGGTCGGCGAGCTGGAGGCCCGCGGGGTCCGGGTGCAGACGTGCCCGATGCCGGTCCTGCGCAACGCCGCGCTGCGGCCCCGGGGAGCGGTGCAGCTGCTCGCCGACGCCGTACGCGGCACCCTGCCGGCGCTGCGGCTGCTGCGCCGGCACGGGGTCGCGGGCGTCTACGTCAACACCCTCACCCTCCCGTCGTGGCCGCTGCTCGCGCGGCTGGCCGGCCGCCGGTCGGTGTGCCACGTGCACGAGGCCGAGCAGTCCGCCCCGCGGCTGCTGCGGCTCGGGATGGCGCTGTGCCCGGCGCTGGCCGACCGGGTGGTGGCCAACAGCCGGTTCACCCTCGACGTGCTGGCCGAGGTCGCGCCGTGGCTGCGCCGGCGCAGCACCGTCGTGCACAACGCCGTCCGCGGCCCGGTGGACCCGGTGCCGGCGCGCGCCGGGCTGACCGGCCCGCTGCGGCTGCTCTACGTCGGCCGGCTCTCGCCGCGGAAGGGGCCGCAGGTCGCCGTCGCGACGCTGCAGGAGCTGCTGGCCCGCGGCGTCGACGCCCGGCTGACCCTCGTCGGCTCGGTCTTCGAGGGCTACGAGTGGTTCGAGGCCGAACTGCGCGGCACGGTCGACGAGGCCGGCCTGGGCGACCGGGTCGACTTCGCCGGGTTCTCCGCCGACGTCTGGCCGCACCTGGCCGCCGCCGACGTCGTGCTGGTGCCCTCGGTGGGCGACGAGTCGTTCGGCAACACCGCCGTCGAGGCGCTGCTCGCCGCCCGGCCGCTCGTGGTCAGCGCGCACAGCGGGCTGCGCGAGGCCGCGGCCGGCTACGCCGCCGTCGAGGCGGTGGACGCCGGCCGGCCGGGGGA
>DASQXT010000327.1:0-4522 GCA_035639575.1 Geodermatophilus sp. | reverse complement strand
CGATCCGCCAGTGCACCGTGGCCACCCAGGCCAGCGTGCCGCACAGCAGCGCGAGGACGACCGGGTGCCCGCCGGCCAGCGCCCCCAGCGTGCTCGCCACGGTCAGCGCGACACCGACGCCCGCCACGACGACGGCCCGGCGCCGGTACGGCAGCGCGTGCCCGTAGACGGAGGTGAAGGCCGCCAGCGCCGCCGCCGAGCCGAGGTCGGCCCGGCCCACCGCGATGCCGCAGGCCAGCGGCAGCGCCGTGCACACCGCCGCGGTGACCCCGCGCCGGCCGCCGGTCCGCCACAGCGCCGGGAGCGTGGGCAGGGGCGGACCGAGCAGCGGGGTCAAGCGGGGGACAGCGGACACGACCCCCATCCTCTCCGCCGCCGAGGACGCGGCCCTCCGGGCCTGGACGCTGCGGGGTCCTCCCGAGGACCATGCCGGCACGACCACCGACCGGCTGCTGCGCGCCGCCCTGTTCCTCAAGGGACTCGACGGCGCGGTCGAGCTGCTCGCCGGCGTCGCCCTGGCGCTGGTGGGCCCCCGCGAGCTCGGAGAGCTGACCCGGCGGGTGGTCGTGCACCACCTGCTGGGCAGCCCACGCGGCGCCCTGGCCGAGCGGGTCACGGCGGGGGAGGCCCTGCTGAGCGGCGGTGACCGCACGTTCGCCGTCGCCTACCTGACCCTCCACGGCCTGCTGAAGCTCGGCCTGGTCGTGGCCCTGCTGCGCGAGCTGCGCCCCGCCTACCCGGTGGCGATCGGGGTCCTCGCGGTCTTCATCGGCTACGAGGCGTACCGGGCGGTCCGGACCGGGTCGACGGCGCTCTGGGCCGCCGCGGCGCTCGACCTCGTGATCACCGTGCTCGTGGTGCGCGAGTACCGACGCCTCACGGCAGAACCGCGGCCGCCTGCGGGATCGCGGCGGCGACCTCGTCGGGGAACGTCGTGAACGGGGTGGCGGTCACCGTCCGCTTCGCGCCGCGGCCCGTCCAGGCCCACGTGCCGACCACCCGGCCCCGGTGGACGACGGTCGGCCGGAAGACGCCGTTGCCACCGGGCACGATCCGGTCGGCGAACTCGGGCGGGACGGCGCAGCTGCGGTCGGCGTAGCCGAGGACGAACTCGTCGAAGCCGGGCAGCAGGAACAGCCCGGCAGCCTCGGCCCGGTGCGCGGCCAGCAGGTCGGCGGTCTCCGGCGCCAGCAGGTGCTCGCGGCCGTCGACCTCCACGGCGGCCAGCCGGTCGCGGACGGCGGCCACCCCGGCGCGGACGTCGCCGAGCGGCAGCCCGGCCCAGCGCGCCAGGTCGGCGACCGTGGCGGGGCCGTGGCCTTGGAAGTAGCGCAGCGCGAGCTCGGCCAGGCCGGCGTCCCGGTCCAGCCGCCGGGGTGCGGTCACCCACTCGTCGAGCAGCACGAACGCCTGCTCGCCGCCGGCCATCGGGCCGAGGCAGAGCGTGCCGGTCTGCGCCAGGTACCAGAGCAGGTGGTAGCCGCGCTGCCCGGTGACGTCGACCCCGCCGCCGGTCAGGACGGCGAGCAGCTCCTTGCGGCCGCAGCGCCGGCCGCCGCTCAGCGCCACGGTGACCAGCTCCCGCGCCCGCTCGGTGTCGGCCTCGGTCAGCCCCAGCCCGGCTCGTCGCTGCGCGGCGCCGGCGAGCACCCGCGGGCCGAGGAGGTCCAGCATCCAGGGCAGGTCCTCGGCGGGCAGCAGGTGCAGGGTGCCGCGCATCGGCCAGGAGCGGACCACCTCCCCGGCGTCCAGCGCCGCCTCCACCCCGGCGCGCGTGCGCGCCGCCGTCCGCAGGGCCACCGAGGTCAGCGCGCCGGGCAGGTCCTGCCCCTGCACGCAGGTGAGCAGCCGGACCGCCTCGGTCGCCGTGGCCGGGAGCGGCCCGGCGACCCGCTGGGCCACCAGCCGGAGCAGCGCCAGGTCGCGGGACGTCGTCATGCCGGGGGAGCCTGCCAGCCGGGTGCGACGGGACGGGCAGCTGACACACTCCGCGCGTGCAGGCAGCGGACTGGGACGCGCGCTACGCCGCGCAGCAGCAGTGGTCGGCCGAGCCCAACGCGCTGGTGGCCGAGCTGCTCGGGGACCTGCCGCCCGGCGCGGCGGTCGACCTGGCGGCGGGGGAGGGGCGGCACGCGCTGTGGCTGGCCGGGCTCGGCTGGCGGGTGACCGCGGTCGACTTCTCCGCCACCGGGCTGGCCCGGGGCCGCGGCCGGCCCGGTGCCGACCGCGTCACCTGGGTGACCGCCGACGTGCTGGAGTGGGACGCCGCGTCCAGGTCTCTGGACCTCGTGCTCGTCGCCTACCTGCACCTGCCGGAGGCGCAGACCACCGGCCTGCTGCGCCGCGCGGTCGGCTGGCTGCGGCCGGGCGGGCGGCTGCTCGTCCTCGGCCACGACGCCGACAACGTCGCCCACGGCGTCGGCGGACCGCAGGACCCGGAGATCCTGCACAGCGTCCGGCGACTGGCGCCGGTGGCCGAGCTGCTCGACGTCGACCGGCTGGAGCAGGTGCGCCGTCAGACACCGGCGGGCACCGCGCTGGACACCCTGCTGCTGGGCCGCCGCCGCTGGTGAAGGACCCCCTGCCTCCCGCCACTCGCAGGCTCGCGGCGGAACCCTGCAGGGGGCCCGGCGGTAGCGTGCGGCCGGTGCTGGGGATGGGCGGGGCCGGCGGCCCGGACGCGCAGCGGCGCCGACGGCTCGTCGCGGCGGTCGTGGTGCTCGCGATGCTGCTCACCGTCGCGGCCACGGTGCTGTCGATCGCGCTCGGCTGAGGAGGACGCCCGGCGCCGACGCCTACTCCCCGGGCCGGTCGGCCCGCCGCCGGGCCGGGGGATCGGCGGGGGCCTCGCCGGTGAGGTGCGTGGCGAACCAGTCGCGGGCGAGCTCGGCGGCCGCGCGCAGCGTGCCCGGCTCCTCGAACAGGTGCGAGGCGCCGGGGACGACGGCCAGCCGGTTGGTGCACCGCAGCTGCGCCTGCGCCTCCCGGTTGAGCTCGAGCACCTGCTCGTCGTGGCCGCCCACGACGAGCAGCGTCGGCGCCCGCACCTCGGCCAGCGCCGGGCCGGCCAGGTCGGGGCGCCCGCCGCGGCTGACCACCGCCCGCACGGCGTCGTCCCGCGCCGCCGCCACCAGGGCCGCCGCGGCGCCGGTGCTCGCGCCGAAGTACCCCAGCGGCAGGCCGGCGCAGGACGGCTCGGCCGTCGCCCAGCGGGCCACGGCGCCCAGCCGCCCGGCCAGCAGTTCGACGTCGAAGACCGGGCCGCGGGCGGTCTCCTCGGCCGGGGTGAGCAGGTCGACCAGCAGCGTGGCCATCCCCGCGCAGTGCAGCACCTCGGCGACGGCGCGGTTGCGGGGGCTGTGCCGGCCGCTGCCGGTGCCGTGGGCGAAGACGACCAGCCCGACGGCGTGCTCCGGGACGGTCAGGTGCCCGGGCAGCCCGTCGGGGCCGGCATCGGTGACCACGTCCTCGTCCCGCGGGGTGGGGACCTCCGCCGCGGGTGCCGGGGCCGGCCGGCGCAGCAGCGCGAGGACCTCCTCCTCCTCGGTCGCCCGGAAGTCGGCGTAGGCCTGCCCGACCGCGGCGAAGCGCTGGGGGCTGTCCAGGCAGACCACCTCGTCCACGGTCGGCGCGATGTCGGCCAGGGCGTGCGGCGAGCCGACCGGGACGGCCAGCACGACGCGCGCCGCACCGTGCGCCCGGACCACCTCGCAGGCGGCCCGGGCGGTCGCGCCGGTCGCGACGCCGTCGTCCACCACCACCGCCGTCCGGCCCTCGAGGGACAGCCGCGGCCGGTCGCCGCGCAGCTGCTGGGCCCGCCGCTCGAGCTCGGCGCGCTCGCGCCGCTCGACCTCGGCGAGGGTCGCCTCGTCGACCCGGGCGGCCTCCAGCACGTCCTCGTTGAGGACGACCACGCCGTCCTCACCGACGGCGCCCATCGCCAGCTCCGGGCGCCGCGGCAGGCCGAGCTTGCGGACCAGGACGACGTCCAGCGGGGCGCCCAGCGCGCGCGCGACCTCGGCGGCCACCGGCACCCCTCCTCGGGGCAGCCCGAGCACGACGACGTCCCGCCCGGCGAGGGGCGCCATCCGGCGCCCCAGCTGCCGGCCCGCGTCCCGGCGGTCCTGGAACGGCACCCGAGCCTCCTCGCGTCGGACCCCATGCTCACCCTCGTCCCGCCCGATCGCGATCCGCAACCCCGGGTTGCAGAGTGACCTTGGTCCCTGGTGTGGGCACCGTTCACCGTTCACCGTTGACGCCGGCGCCGATGGCGCCCACCGGACCTGATCCCCCCGCGCACGGAGGCGCCCCCGCATGACGATGACCGAAGACCCCGCCGTCGAGCAGGCCGTGGCCCGCCTCGCCGACGAGTTCCGGGCGCGGCTGCGCCCGCAGGTCATCGGCACCGTGGTCCGCACCTGCCGTCAGGACCTCAGCGGAGTGCCCGTCACGGCGCTGCCCGAGCTCGTCGAGCGGCTGGCCCGGGAGCGCCTGCAGTCCGTCGCCTGAACCGACGACGCCG
>DASQXT010000326.1:0-16937 GCA_035639575.1 Geodermatophilus sp. | reverse complement strand
CCGGCGAGCAGGGCCGGCTCTTCGCGCGCTTCTTCCGCGCCTCGACCGCCCGGCGGCACGCGGTGCCCGGGGTCGGGCTGGGGCTGGCCATCACGCGGGCCATCGCCACCGCGCACGACGGCACCCTCGAGGTCGCCAGCGTGGAGGGCCGGGGCACCACGTTCACCCTCACGCTCCCCGCCTGACGGCGGCCTCCCGGAGGCCTTGCGCAGTTCTTGCGGTCGGCGGGCGGGTGCCCTGCGGTGGGGCGGTCAGGATCGGTCCCGTCGCGGGGTCACTCCGATCCCGACGGAGGACGAGGAGGACGAGTCGTGAGCGCCGTCCCGACCGCCCTCGTCGTCGGCGCCGACGCAGGCGGGCGCGCACCGCTGGCCGCACTGCTCCAGCTGGCCGGGTGGGACGTGCGGGAGTCGTCCGGCACCCGGGAGGCGATCGGCCTGGCCCGGCGCCTGGACCTGGACCTGGTCGTCGTCGACCTGGACGGCCCGAGCGGCGAGGCGCCGGCCCTGCTGCGTCGGCTGCGGCTGGTCGGCTGCCGGGCTCACCTGCTCGCTGTGGCCACCGCCGACGCCGCGGACCGGGCTGCCGTCCTCGAGGCCGGTGCCCTCGCCTGCCTGCCCCGGCCGGTGGACGCCCGTCTGCTGACCGGGCTGCTGGCCCGCCGGGGGCCCGCAGCGCAGGTCCCCGCCGCCCGGGACACCTCGGGTGCGGACGTCGACGCGGAGCTCGTGGACCGGCTGCGGCAGGTGTACGCCCGCGCGCTGCCCGGCCGGTTGAGCGCCATCGCCGACGGCGCCCGGACCGGGGACGCCGCGGCGCTGGTCCGGGCCTCGACCGCACTCGCCGGCACCAGCGCCCAGCTGGGCCACCCGGAGGTCGCCGCGGTCTGCCGGGCCATCGCGCGGGACGCCCGCCGCGGGGTCCTCGCCCGCGAGCTCGTCGACGAGCTGCACAGCGTCGCGCGCGGCTGAAAAAGGACCCCGTCCTCCTCACCGCTCGCAGGCTCGCGGCGAGCCTCGGGACGGGGCCGCCGCGGGACCCTGCAAGGAGCCGGGGTCCTCTTCAGGCGACGAGCCGGTAGCCGACCCCGCGCACGGTGCGGATCGACGGCGAGGAGAGCCCCGCGGCCTGCAGCTTGCGGCGCAGGTTGGACATGTGCGCCTCGACCAGGCGCACGCTGCCCTCCCAGTCGGTCTGCCAGACCTCGCGCAGCAGCGTCTCGCGCTGCAGCACCCGGCCCGGGCGCGAGGCCAGCGCGGCGAGCAGGTCGAACTCGGTGCGGGTCAGGTCGACGACCACGCCGTCCACCCGCACCTCGCGGCCGTCCTCGTCGACCTCGAGCTCGGCGAGCCGGAGCACCGACTCCTCGACCGGCGCGGGACGCGCGGCGGGGACCCGCGGACGGCGGAGCATCGCCTGCACGCGGGCGACCAGCTCGCGCGGCGAGAAGGGCTTGGCCATGTATCCGTCGGCGCCGACGGCCAGCCCGATGAGCAGGTCGACCTCCTCGGCGCGCGCGGTGAGCATGAGGACGTAGCACTCGCTCTCGGCGCGGATCTGGCGGCACACCTCGGTGCCGTCGGCGTCCGGCAGGCCCAGGTCCAGGACGACGACGTCGGGCGCCGCGCTGCGCACCTCGGCCAGCGCCTCGGCACCGGTCGCCACTGCGCGGACGTCCATCCCCGCCCGGCGCAGGACCGTGCAGACCAGCTCCCTGATCTCCTCGGTGTCCTCGACGACGAGCACGGACTGCTCGGACACGACGTCTCCTCCTGTCGCCCGTTCGACCGACACCGGGCCGCGGGGGCCGGCGTCACCTGACCGGGTGATCGGCGGAGGGCCGGGCCGGCTTGAGGACGGTGCCCGGGCCTCACCCCGAGGGAGGAGCTGCCGCCACGGCGGGACGGCGCAGCCCGGCGGCGACCGCGGCGCTCTCACCCCGACGGGGCGGGTCGCGCGCGGCGGGCTCAACCGGGGGCGCCGAGGGGTCGAAGGAACCGGCACCTCACTCCCGAGGGAGCCGCCGGGGCCCGATGCCCCGCCCAGCCGGAGGACCGCGATGATCGGCCTCACCCGCCGCACCGGCGAGTACTGCCGCCTGGACCCCGACCACATCGAGCGGGTCGAGGCCGGGACGGACACCGTCGTGATCACGACCGACGGCAGCTGCTACTGCATCCGCGAGACGATCGACCAGGTCATCACCCGCATCGTCGAGTACCGCGCCGGTGACATCGCCGCCTGCTACGTGCTCGACCGCGGGGAGGACGCCGACCCGCGGGGCCTCGGCGGCTCCGGCGTCCCGCCGCAGGCGCACGCCCCCGGCCCCGTGGTGCCCATCCGGCTGCCCTGACCGCGACGGCCCCACCCCGTCGGAGGAGGGGCCGCGCCGGCTCGGGTTGACCACCGGCCGTCCACGGCCGATCTCCCGACCGGAACACCGAACCAGCGAGGAGACGACCGTGAGAATCACCGCCCGTGGGGTGCCCGCCTCGGACGAGCAGGTCCACAGCGAGGTCGCCCAGCTGCTCGACCGACGGGCGGCGATGAAGCACCCGCCGTTCAGCCTCACCGTGTCCGACTCCGTGGCGCTGGGCATCGCGCGGATGTTCCGCAGCACGTCGCTGTCCGGCGAGGTGCTCGACCGCTTCGCCGCCGGCGGGAGCGTCGACAGCGACGAGCTGGTCGAGGCCGCGCGCTTCGAGCAGGGCTACGCCTCCCCCGAGGGCTACGCCGCGCTGCGCTGCCTGGTGCTGTGGGTGCACCACCAGGAGCACCGTCGCGACCAGCGCCGCGCGCACGCGGTCTGATCCACGCGCGCCGCACCGCACCAGTCCCTCGTCACCGGCGGGGCGCTGCGGAGCTGAGGGCCCCAGCCGGCCGGCAGGGGGCCCCGCCCAGCCGGACCGGGTTGCGCCTCTCGACCCGCACCGAGCTCGGCCCTGCCGCGTCCGGACCGACCCTGGGCGCCCGTCCCCGACGGGAGAGCGGGGTGGAGCTGGGGCCAGAACCCCGCACGGCCGGTTCCCTCGGGCCCACGCCTCCGACCGGGGCCGGCAGCGGCCGCAGATCAGGTGCCTCCTCGACCGAATCGCTTCAGGCTGTCGAGGGCGATGGCGACGATGATCACGAGGCCCTTGATGATCAGCTGGTAGAAGAACTGCACGTTCATGAGGACCAGGCCGTTCGACAGCACCCCGATGATGACCGCGCCGACCAGCGTGCCGAGGATGCGCCCGCGGCCCCCGGCCAGGGCCGTCCCTCCGAGGACGACGGCGGCGATGGCGTCCAGCTCGTACCCGGTGCCCGCGGTGGGTTGGGCGGAGAGCACCCGGGCGGAGAAGATCACCCCTGCCACGCCGGCGGTTGCGCCGCCCAGCATGTAGACCGTCAGCAGGACGCGCTTGACGTTGATGCCGGCCAGTCGGGCGGCCTCCATGTTCCCGCCCACGGCGTACACGTGGCGGCCGAACCGGGTGCGCTCCAGCAGGAACCAGGTGACGGCGTAGACGACGACCATGATGGCGACCGGCTGCGGGATGCCGGCGACGCTGCCGTTGCCCAGTCCCCGGTAGCCCAGCTCGCTGGCCACCAGGGGCTGGCCGTTGAGCATCGAGTACGCCAGTCCCCGGAGAGCCGTCAGCGAACCGAGGGTCACGATGAAGGCGGGGAGGGCCAGCCACGCCACCAGGGCGCCGTTCACCATGCCGGCCAAGGCGCCGATCGCGACCCCACCGAGCACGGCCAGGGGCGTCGGGGTGCCGCTGCTCCAGAGCAGCACCGCACCGACCCCCGAGACCGCGACGATGGAGCCGACGGAGAGGTCGATCCCACCGGTCAGGATGATCAACGTCAGCCCCGCGGCGAGGATCGCGTTGATGGACACCGCGCGGGCGACGTTGAGCGCGTTGTCCACGGTCAGGAAGTTCGGCGCCAGGACGGCCATCAGCACGATGAGCAGGAGGAGCACGAGGGCGATGCCCACGCGATCCCACCAGTAGCCGAACGCAGCTCCCCTGCCGGGAGGCTTCGTGCCGACAGCGACGTCGGCGGTGGCCGTGGCGGTGTCGCTCATGCTGTGGTCCCCGCTGTGTCGACCGATGGGGCGTCGTCTGCGTAGACACCTGTCGCGTGTTCCATGACGGACTCCTCGGTGGCGTTCCTCGCGTCGAGCTCGGCCACCAGGTGGCCGCGCCGCATGACCAGGAGGCGGTCGCTGATGCCCAGGGCCTCGGGCAGGTCCGAGGAGATGACCAGCACTGCCGCGCCGGTCCCGGCGATGTCGTTGATGATCCGGTAGATCTCGCTCTTGGCGCCGATGTCGACGCCGCGGGTGGGCTCGTCCAGGATCAGGACCTTGGGCTTCTGCAGCAGCAGCCGGCCGAGCACGAGTTTCTGCTGGTTCCCGCCCGACAGGGCCCGCGACTCCAGGTCCAGCGCGTTCGCGCGGACCTTCAGCTGCTCCATGACACCGCGGACGGCCTTGAGCAGGGCGCCACCCCGGATCACGCCGGCGCTGCTGAACCCGTCCAGCGTCGACATGCTGATGTTGTCCTTGACCGTCAGGTCCAGGAAGAGCGCCTGGTCCTTGCGGCTCTCGGGCAGCAGGCCCACTCCGGCCCGGAGCCCGTCGATCGGGTTCGCCACCTGCAGCGCCTCGCCGTCGAGCGTGACCGTCCCGCCGGTCCTGCGGTCGGCGCCGTAGACCAGCCGGGCCACCTCGGTGCGGCCGGCCCCGATCAGGCCGACCATCCCGACGACCTCACCGGCCCGCACGTCGAAGGAGACGGGCCCTATCCCGCCGGGTCCCGTCAGGTCGCGCACGGACAGCCGCACGTCGCCGGCCCGATGGCGGGTGTGCACGTACAGGTCGTTGATCTCCCGACCGACCATCATCCGGACGATGTCACTGGGGGTCACCTTGTCCGGCCCCTCGGCCCGCATGTCCCGGGTCCCGATGAGGTGCCCGTCGCGGAAGACGGTGACGCGGTCGGCGAGCTCCCACACCTCCTCCATCCGATGGCTGATGTAGATCAGCCCCATCCCGCGGGCGCGCATGGAGTGGATGAGTGCGAACAACTGGTCGGACTCCGTCCGGGACAGTGCCGCCGTCGGCTCGTCCAGCACGAGGACCTTGGCGTCCTCGGCTACTGCCCGCGCGATCTCGACCATCTGCTGCATGCCGACGCTGAGCCGCCCGATCGGACGCCTCGGGTCGATGTCGGCGCCGACTCGGGCCAGCTTCTCCCGGGCCTGCTGGTTCATCGCGGCGCGGTCGAGCACCCCGTACTTCAGTGGCTCCTGCCCGATGGCCAGGTTCTCGGCCACGGTCATCTCGGGGATGGTGTTGAGTTCCTGGTGGATGATCGCCACACCTGCGGCGATGGCATCGTGGGGCGACGTCATGGTGACGGGCGTCCCGTTGATGAGGATCCGGCCGGCGTCCGGGTGGTAGATCCCCGAGATGATCTTCATCAACGTCGACTTGCCGGCGCCGTTCTCACCCATGAGGGCGTGGACCTCGCCCGGTCGCACGTCGAAGCTGACGTCCGACAGGGCGAGGGTCGCACCGAACCGTTTGCTGATGCCGCGGACCTCGAGCAACGGGTCCGCTGTGCTCGTCTCGCTCACCAGCACCTCCTCCTGCCGGTCGGTACGGCGTTCTCACCAGCCCGGGTAGGAACTCACGGTGTCTCGGGTGACCAGCTCCGGCTTCAGCAGCGTGATCCGCTCGGCCGGCGGGTTGCCGGCCACGATCCCGCGCCCGACGTCGAGCGCCTTGCGCACCATGCCGGCCGGGTCCTGCGCCGGGGTGGCGTAGAAGTTGGAGTTCGGGTCCTGCAGCGCCTTGACGGCCTCCGGGGAACCGTCGACGCCGGTGATCACGATGCCGGTGCGGCCCGCCTGCCGCACCGCGAGATCGGCACCGAGCGCCTCGGGGTCGTTGATCGCGAAGATGCCCTTCACGTCCTGGTTGGCCGTCAGCATGTCCGTCGCCAGCTGCAGGCCGCTGTCGCGGTCGTTCTTGCCGGCCTGGCGACCCACGACCTCGACGCCGGGGTTGGCGGCGAGAACCTCCTCGCAACCCTTCACGCGGTCCTGGGGGGCCGAGGTGGGAGTGCCCTCGATGATGAGGATGTTGCCGCTGCCGCCCATCTTGTCCACGAGGGCCTGGCAGGACTGCCGGCCGGCCTCCACGTTGTCGGTGGTCACGGCGGCGTCCGCGCCCTGGGCGTCCACGTCCACGGCGACGACGGGGATGCCGGCTGCCTGAGCGCGTGCGACGGCCGAGGCGATGCCGGCGCTGTCCACCGCGTTGAGCAGGATCAGGTCGGCACCCTGCTGGATGAGGGCGTCGACCTGGTCGTTCTGCTGGCCGAGATCCTGACGCCCGTCCTGCACGTTCACCTGGAAGCCGTCCTGCTGTGCAGCCTGCTGCATGCTGTCCTGCATCACGGCGAAGAAGGGGTTCGAGATGTCCTGGAGCATCAGGCCCACCATCTCGACCTCGCCCCCGCCGCCGCCCCCGCCTCCCGCCGGGGCGTCTCCGCTGGTGCAGCTGGTCAGCGCCAGCGCGCCCGTCATGATGAGGGCTGCGGGCAGCACCCGTGGCCGCGAGGTGGACAGCATCGTCTTCCTCCGTTGCGAACGTCGTCTCCGTCGTGAACTCGGACGCCCGGCGTCGGAGTCCCCATGCGGCGATCAGGGTAGGGCCGGCAGGCAGCTGACGACACCGGGAGCACCTGACCAGAGCTCACCCGGCGACCACGGCCTCCGGCGAGCACGCTGTGCCGGCGCGCGTGGTGGTCTCCCGTCCGTCCCCGACCCGCCCGAACTCGAACACCCGACCGGCTCACGTCGGGGTGGACGTCCGCCCGGCTCGGAGACCACCCGCCCGCCACCTGGACCGAGGAGTCCCATGGCCCTCATCCCCATCGCTCTCGCAGCCAACCAGCCCCCGGACCGCTTCTATGCCGGGGGTGAGCAGATCGCCGCCTTCCGCGGACTGCCCTGGCACGGCGGCAACATCCCCGAGGACTGGGTGGGGGCCACCACGACCCTGTTCGGCGAGACCTCACTGGGCCTGTCCGTGTTGCCCGACGGACGGTTGCTGCGGGACGTGGTCGCCGACGAGCCGCTCGCGTGGCTGGGGCCCGAGCACGTCGCCCGGTTCGGCGCCGACACCAGACTGCTGACGAAGCTGCTCGATGCCGGTCAGCGGCTCCCGGTGCACATCCACCCCGACGCGACGTTCGCCGCCGATCACCTGCACCGCACGCACGGCAAGACCGAGGCCTGGGTGGTGCTCAGGGGAGGCACCATGCACCTGGGCTTCAGGGACCGCCTGTCGCCCGACGACCTCAGGCGACTCGTGCAGGAGCAGGACGTCCGGAACCTGTTGGCGGCCATGCACCAGTTCGAGGTCTCCACCGGTGATGCCGTTCTGGTTCCGGCCGGGATGCCGCATGCGATCGGCGCCGGCAACTTCCTCGTCGAAGTCCAGGAGCCCGAGGACCTGTCGATACTCCTGGAGTGGCACGGCTTCGCCATCGACGGTGAGCGTGATGGGCACCTGGGCCTCGGATTCGACCTGGCGCTCAGGGCCACCGACCTCACCGACTACTCCGCTCAGCAGATCGAGGACCTGGTGTCGCGCGGGGCGGGCACCGGTCCCGTCCTGCCGGAGCGGGCGGTGGACTTCTTCCGGGTCGACCGAGTCGCGGCCGGCGCCGTCCTCGATGCGGGCTTCGGCGTGCTCGTGTTCACCCGCGGTCAGGGGGACCTGCGTCAGGCAGACGGGGACCGTGCCCTGCCGGTCCGCGCCGGGGTCACGGTCCTCGTCCCACACCAGGCCGGCTCCCTGGTGATCGACGGCGACCTCGAAGCGCTGTGGTGCCGGCCGCCGGAGGCATAGCCAGCGGTCCCGGACGCCGCGGGGGTCATGAGCAGCCGCACCCGTCGGGGCTCCCGCGCTGGGCCCCGCGACTCCGTCGTTCCCCTGACCGCGCACGAGGCCGTGCGCGGACCTGCAGGCTGATGGGGGCGGACCGGGAGGCTCAGCTCTCCACCCGGATCGCGCGTCCGAGGAACTGCTCCCAGCAGCCATGAACGGCCGCGCACTGCTACCCGACCCGGGACGCCGTTGGATCCCGACCAGAGCGGCAACCACCGGCGGCCCGTCGGTCGGACGACCGCCGGGGCAGGGTCACAGCTTGTACAGCGGCGGGTTGGGCAGCACCGTGCGCCCGAAGGTCGACGCGCTGACCCCCGCGAGGCAGGCATACCAGGCGACGGCAGCGGTCACGAGGCCCAGATAGCCGCCCAGCCTGCCCACGGCCTCGTTCTGCGCCGCGTCCCCGATCCCCAGCAGGAAGAACGTCACAGCGAGGAGCGTGAAGAGCAGGGCCAGCACCGCGGTGGTGCGCAGGGAGGCGACCCACATGATCACCGTGAAGATGCCCCAGCCGATGAGGTACCAGCCGACCACGGTCGCCCGGGCACCGGCATCGGGGATGTCGGCGGCGTAGAAGGTGACGAACGCCCAGAACGACAGCCAGAAGGCGCCGTAGGAGCTGAAAGCGGTCGCGCCGAAGACGTTGCCCTTCCGGAACTCCCACATGCCGGCGAGCACCTGGACGGCGCCCCCGTAGGCGAGTGCGACGCCGAAGACGATCGGCTCGCCGGCGGCCGGCAACAGACCTGCGTTGAACAGGCTCAACAGGAACGTCGTCAGCGCGAAGCAGCCGAGACCGAGCGGCGCGGGGTCGGCGATCATCCGCACGTGCTCCGAGGCGAGCTCCCTGGCCATGGCCACCCGGCCGGCGGTCGGGTCGCTCAGGTCGGCGACGAACTCGTTGCCCTCCCCTGCGGTCCTCGTACCGGCGTCGGGACCTGCGTTGACTGCCACTGCACGACCCCCTCCTGGTCGACGCTGGGAGCGGCACAGCCGGCACGTCCGCCCTGGGCGGCTCCTCGGGACCCGGGCGTTCTCCCGGCCGCCGATGCGGTGCGGCGGCTCCGCTCACACCGTCCGGTGTCGAGCCGGGCCCCGCCGTCCCCCTGCGTTGATGGGTCCACCCGTCTCTGAGTGGCCGCTCGCGTCGGCTCCCACCCTCCCTCCAGAACAGTGATGTGGGCCACAGCGGGCCGTCAAGACAGGTCCGCGTGTCCGGTTCGCACGGGCGCTCGAGTGATGGCAGGTCCACGGTGCCCGGGAAGCGGCCTCACGGTCACGTCCGGGGGGACCACGGGACACGCTGCCCGGTCATGACCCGCTGGCCCGCGGGCCACGGGTCACCGCCGCCGCGGCGGTGCCACCACCAGCGCGACGCCCAGAGCCGTGACCGCGATCCCCACGAGCGACAGCCCGCCGACCAGTTCACCGAAGAGCAGGTACGCCTCGACGGCGGTGGCCACCGGCACGAGGTAGTAGAGGCTGGAGACGCCCGCGGCCGTGCCCCGGCGGAGCAGCAGGAGGAGCAGCAGGACGGCGCCGATCGACAGGACCAGCACCAGCCAGACGAACGCGGCGGTGAACTCACCGGTCCACCGGATCGACATGTCCTCGGTCGCCACCGCGACCGCCAGCAGCGCGGCCGCGGCCGCCGCGTACTGCACCGCCGTCCCCCAGATCAGCGGGATGCGGTCGCCGTGCCGCTTCTGGTAGACGGTGCCCAGCGTTCCCGAGGTGAGTGCCACGAGGCACGCGACGACACCGGCCGCCGGGAGGGGCTCGGTCGAGCCGGCGTCGGCGATGCCCGGGCCGACGACCAGCGCGACGCCCGCGACGCCGAGCGCCAGTCCGAGCCACTGGCGCGCCGTGGGCCGCTCGCCGAGCACCCGCGCGGCGAGGACGGCGGTGAGCACCGGCTGCAGGCTGACGATCACCGCCGACACCCCCGCGGGCACACCCAGCGAGATGCCGTAGAAGACGCCGCCCAGGTAACCGCCGTGCAGCAGCAGCCCGGCGACCGAGGCGCGGCCGTACTGCGGGCGGGAGGCCATGCCGGCCGAACGCAGCGCGACGGCCAGGACGCCGAGCAGGACCGCGGCGACGCCCAGGCGCAGGCTCAGGAAGGTGAAGGGCTCGGCGTAGGGCAGCCCGTACTTCGCGCCGACGAAACCGGTGCTCCACAGCAGGACGAACAGCGCCGGCCCACCCAACGTCTGGACCCGCGAGGTCGTCCCGGTCACCGGCTCAGTCTGCCGACGCCGAGGTCATCCCCGCCTCCGCACCGCGACACCGGGTCGCCACCTGTGCGGGAGGGGGCCGTCGCGGGACAGAGAGCGGCTCCAGGGCACCGCGGACTCGCGCGGGATCGAGGAGGACGCACCGCACGCACCCTGGGTCTCGTCCTTCGCGGTGACGAGCTGCTGGAGGCGCGTCTGCAGCCTCTTCTGCAGCCTCTCCGGCACGGCTACCAGCGGGAGCCCCGGACACCGGGCTCGGTGACGCGGACACGAGCGGCAACGGGCGACGGACCAACGCACACGACGTGGCGGGGGCCGAGACGGGTCCGACTGCGACCAGAGACGACTCAGGCCGCTCTCCCGGAGGAGAACGGTCTGGTCATCGGGGTGGAGCTGAGGGGACTCGAACCCCTGACCCCACACTGCCGGGGCGGCTGGTGGGAGTGCACGGCGGTGCGCTCGAGTACGTGCTCGCAGCTCGGAGCGCCGAGCTGGCGGTCAAGAACCTCCGCGAACGACCCTGAACCACCGCGTCAGGCCACCACGGTGGCACCACTCGGAGGCCGCGTCCCGGGGTAGCGGACTCCTCGACGAGCTGTCGCCGCGGCTTCCTGCGCGGCTCCCGGGCACGCCGACACGAACGGCGGGGAGCCGACGTCGTCGGCATGTCACTGGCCGCCATCCCGTACCGACCACGTGGCGTGGACCGGGACGCGGGCCCGGGCCGCACCGGCGGGCTCGCTACCTCGTCGACGTCTCGCCGGGGGCCCGCGCCACGGTGGGGTGCAGGCCGGTCCGCCAGCGATAGGACGCCTCGGCGGGGATCGTCAGGGGCAGGTGCTGGGGTGCGGACGGCCGGGCGAGCAGGTATCCGCTGGCGGAGTCCACCCCGAGGGCGCTGAGCGCGGTCAGCTGCGGCAGCGTCTCGACCCCCTCCGCGATGACGTGCGCCTCGATGGCCCGCGCCAACGTCACGATGCCGGCCACCAACGCTTCACCTCGAGCTGTCGAGATGTCGTGGACGAAGGACTTGTCCACCTTGATGACGTCGACCGGGAACTCACTCAGGCGGGCCAGCGAGCTGTAGCCGGTTCCGAAGTCGTCGATGGCGATCGCCACCCCCAGGTCGCGTGTCCGCTCCAGCACCTCCCCCGCCCAGGAGCAGTCGGCGAGCGCTGACTCGGTCACCTCGATCCCGAGGCGATGCGCGGGCAGGCCGGCACGGTCCAGCTGGGCAGCGAGCCGGGCGGGGAACCCGCGGTCGGCCAGCTGCTGCGGGGACACGTTGACCCACACCCGGAGCTCCGGGAGGTGCGTCCACCCGCCGGCCTGCTCGACGGCTCGGGCGAGGACCAGCTCGCCGATGCGGTGGATCAGCCCCGTCTCCTCGGCGACCGGGATGAACTCCTGCGGACCGACGAGGCCACGAACGGGATGCCGCCACCGGACCAGGGCCTCGACGTGGCAGATCCGCTCGACCCGGAGGTCGAAGGCGGGCTGGTACTCCACCAGCAGCTCGTCCCGGTCCAGGGCGGGGCGCAGGTCGTTCTCGATCTCGACCCGGCGCACCGACTCCACGTGCATCCGCTCGTCGAACCAGACAGCCCGTTCCCGTCCGGTGTCCTTGGCGCGGTAGAGCGCCGCGTCGGCCTCCCGGAGCAGGATGTCGAGATCGGCCGGACCGGTCGCCGTGGCCAGGCCGACGCTGACGGTGATGAGGAGGCGCGCACCCACCTCGACCGGCTCCCGGCTCGCCTCGATGACCTCCTGGGCGAACCGGCCGGCCTCCTCGGTGGAGCGGTCCACCAGGACCACCACGAACTCGTCGCCACCGAAGCGGGCCACGGGATCGGCCGGACCGGCCAGAGCGGCGAGACGCCGTGCGAACTCGCTCAGCAGGCGGTCCCCCGCGCCGTGCCCCAGGCTGTCGTTGACCAGCTTGAACCGGTCCAGATCGATGAAGGCGACGGTGAGGCGGGCCTCCGGCTGCCCCGCGAGGACCCGGTCCACCTCCTGCAGCAACCCGGCGCGGCTCAGCAGACCGGTCAGCTCGTCGTGCGTGGCCCGGTGGGCCAGGTCGCGCTGCGCCCGTTCGGCTGCCGCGCGGGCCGCCCGCTCGGCGGTCAGCAGGCGTTCCCGCTCCTGCTCCATGGCCCGCCGCTCGGAGATGTCCCGGAAGTAGATGGCGATCCCGCCCCGGCGCAGGGGGTACACGCGCGCCTCGCACCACAGATCCGCCTCGTCGTAGCGCGCCTCGAGGGTGGCGGTCCGTCCGGTGCACGCGACCTGGCGGTAGGTCCTCTCGAACTCCGTGCCGAGCAGGGCGGGGAACCGGGCCCAGATGTCCTCGCCCACGACCTCGTCGCGGGAGACGCCCAGCCGGGCCTCGGCCTGCGCGTTGATGTACGTCATCCGCCAGTCGGCGTCGACGCCGATGTACATGTCGCTGATCGACTCGAGGTTGTCGATGAGCTCGGCGGCCGTCCGCGTGGTCGCCTCCGCCCGCGCCGCCTCGGCCTCCGCCGTGCTCACGTCCCGGAAGGACACGTATGCCCGTGGAGAGTCCCCGTCGAGGAAGGTGGCGGTGGTGACCTCGGCAGGGAAGGTGGACCCGTCGCTGCGGCGCAACCGGAACACCCCGCGGAACGCCCCCTCCCGGGCCCGGGTCTCGAGCGCCTCCCTCCACCGGCGGTCACGCCGGTCGACGATCCCGTACCGGCCGAGCTCGATCAGCTCGATCTCCGTCCGGCCGAGCAGCTCGCACGCCCGCGCGTTCGCGCCGAGGGTGCGCCCGTCGACCGAGGTGATCACCACCCCGTCGAGACCGTGGACGAACAACGCCTCGTAGACGCTGTTCCGCAGCGTCGAGGGAGCCGACTCGAGGATCACGTCGGCGTATCGGCGGATGGATCGTTCCGGTTGACCGTGCTCCGCAATTCGGGTGAGCCGGTTCGGCCGGGGCGCGCCGTGCCTCGGAGCGGCGATCACGGCCTCCCGGGGTCGCGTCGGTGGCCGGCCGGTGACGGCCACCGCGTCATGCGGTGACCGTCCGAGTATCGGTCGCCGAACGAGGGGGTTCGGCCGGACGACGACGCGCGATGCCGATGGGACCGATCGGCGCCGGCGATGGCCGGCAGCGACGCCGTACCGCCGATCAGCCCCCGGCGCGCTCCCGGCACTGCCGCCGGTAGGCGTCCAGGAACGCGCGACCGGCAGCCCCTCGGAGCGCCTCGTCCCTGGTCGCGATGCCGAGTTCCCACGTCGGCGCACCGTCGAGGGTGGCGACCGCCAGGTCCCCGAACAGGCTCTCGTCGATGCAGGCCAGCGGACCGCACGCGATGCCCATCCCGCGGCGGACCATCGTCAGGACGCCGAACCACTCGTCCATCTCCAGACGCACACGTCGAGGCAGGCTGCGCTCGGCGAACATCCGGTCGAACAGTTCGCGGACCCACCACCCTCGCGGCAGATCGATCAACGGCTCGTCGACCACGTCACCGAGTTGCACGCCCGCGGCCCCCGCGAGCCGGTGCCCCGGTGGACAGAGCAGGACCAGCGGCGTGCTGAGCAGGGGATCGAAGCGCACGGCCGGCGTCGTCCGGTGCGTCAGCGGAGTGATGGCGAAGTCCGCCGTGCCCTCGGCGACCAGGCCGAGGAGGTCGCGCGCGCCGTCGTGCAGCACGCTGATCTCCACCCCCGGATGCCGCTCCTGGAAGGACCGGATCGTCTCGAGCACGTCGACGTCCCTCGGCACGGCCACCGTTGCGACGCGGACGGATCCGCGGAGCAGACCCGTGACCTCGGCGACGGCGTCACGGGCCCGCTCGGCGTCGTGCAACGCCGCCCGGGCGGGCTGGAGGAGGGCACGGCCGGCGTCGGTCAGCTCGGCCCCCTTGCGGCCGCGGGTGAACAGGTCGGTGCCGAGTTCCTTCTCCAGTCCCAGCAGGGACGCCGACAGGCTCGACTGGACCATGTACAACCGCGCCGCGGCGCGGGTGAACGAGCCCTCCTCGACCACCGCCAGGAAGTACTCCAGCTGCCTGAGCTCCACCCCGACCGCCTCCGTCCACCCTCTCGGAACGTCCAGCACCCGGGGGGTGCCCGACCCGGCCGCGGGCGAAAATCGGTCGAGCTGCCGATGGGCCGGCGCGCCGACGCCTGCCAGATTGGGACGCCCATCGTCCGGGTGAGAGGGCTGCCCGGGCAGGCACGTCGCCGTTCCGGAGGGCACTCATGCCGGGGAACGCGCTCGCGGGCGGGGACCTCGACCCGCACCTTCTCCACCAGCCGCAGCGGGTACGTGACATCGACGTGCGCACCCGGGCGGCGGTACGGGCTGAACGGGCAGGCCTCTACGTACCGTGTGTGCCGGGCCTTGCTCGAGGGGAGGCGCGGTGAAGGAGTGCGACCCGGCCCTGGTGCGCCTGCAGGAGGAGCTTGCCGACGTCGGCACCATGGCAGAGGGCCTGACCCAGCGCGCCGAGGGGGTCCTCGAGGCGCTGGGCCGGATCCTGCCCTTCGACGCCGGGTGGCTCGCCGTCCGCGATCCCGAACGACGGCGACACGTCCCACTGGCCACCACGGGCGCTGCCGAACCCCTGCACCGGTACTTCGAGTCCCCAGGCGCCGACGCCGAGCTCGAGCACCTCGGGCTCAACAACGCCCAGCGCCCGGTGCTGGCCCGCGAGCTGCCCGTGCCCCTCCCCGAGATCTGCGCCTGGGGCGAGTACCTGCTCCCGGCCGGGTTCCGCGGCGGCCTGGCCGGCGCGCTGTTCGCCTCGACCGGGCGGCACGTGGGCTTCCTCAGCCTCCTCACCGAGGACCCGGCGCGCCCCGGCCTGACCGACCGCCGGATCCTCGCCGCCGTCACGAGAGTGATCGCGGACGACCTGGACCGGACGCAGGAGATCGCCACGATCGCCGGCATCGTCGGGACTGCCGGGGCCGGCGTGCTGCTCACCCGCGGCGGAGATGCTCTCCCCCTGCCCGGGCTGCCCGATCACCGCCTGCTGGCCCCCGACTCGCCGATCCTCGCCGCGGCCACGCAGGAGCTGTCCGCCGGTGGCCCCTACACCGCCTTCCTCGCCCCGACGGCGGCCCCGGACGGCGAACGGCTGGCGCGGGTGACCGCACTGGACTGCGCGCTCCCCGACCTCGACCACCTGTCGGCCGCGGTGCTGCTGTCCTCCCCCGGGGACCTGCGCGGCCTGACCCCTCTCGACCTCCGGGTCCTGGGGCACATGGTGGCCGGCACGACGCAGGTCCCCGCGCTCGCCGCGGCTCTCCAGGTCGACCCGGGCACGACGATCGAGGCCCTCCGGCGCGCCCAGGTCGTCCTGGACGCCCCCGGCCTGACCGCCGCTGCCACGCGGGCCCTGCGCACCGGGCTGCGCATCCCACCGGCGTTGAGCCGTCCGGCGCGGACCGGCCTCCGATGAGCGCGCGGAGGCTGCAGATGGTGCGTGGCCGGGTCGTCCAGGAACGCCTCGCACCCGCCTCACGAAGAGCGCGAGACGGCGGATCTCCGCATCGTCCCGGCACGGGTGGGCGCCGTCGTCCCCGGCGGCGCAGACCAGCCGCCGCACCTATCCCTGCTGCCCCAGGTTGGTGACGAGATTGACGGCCACGGCGATGACGACGGTCCCGAACAGGTAGGAGAGCAGAGCGTGCCCGAGGGCGACCTTGCGGATCGACGTGTCCGCGAGCTGGGTGTCCGGTACCGCGAAGCTCATCCCCACGGTGAACGCGACGTAGGCGAAGTCGCTGTAGGCGGGCGGTTCCTGCTGGCCGAAGTCGATGCCGCCGTCCCCGCCGGAGTAGTACCCGCGTGCGTACTTGAGCGCGAACACCGTGTTGACCAGCGCCCACGACAGGATCACCACCAGGACGCCGAGCACCACGATGGCGACGCCGACGGCGTCCCCGGAGCTGGACCGGACGAGGGCCTCCACGACGGCGGCGAGACTGACCACTGCCGCACTCAGCACGACCGTGTCCGTGACGTGGGTGCGCCCCTCCTCCTCGGCCAGCCGTTTGGTCCCCTCCGCGTCGCGCGGCCAGCTGATCCGCCACACCCAGAGCAGCAGGCCGCCGGCGGCGACGGTCCAGCCGACGAGCACCGCGATCTCGGGGACGCCGGCGACCGTGGTCAGTCCGGCTGCGACGAGGCCGCCGCCGAGACAGACCAGCAGGCGGCGCCACGACAGGATCGTCGGCCGTTGGGCCGCCTCCACCGCCGTCCCGCCGGGTGCGGCATTCACCCCGTGGCCCCGCACCGGGCCGGCGGGGGCCCGGCGCCGGCCCGCCGTCCGGCTCGGCGCCGGGGACGGGAGCGGTCTGCCCGCCGGCGCCTCAGCCACCCGGACGGAACACGGCACGGACGCACCCGTCCTCCTTCTCCTTGAACATCCGGTAACCCTTCGGCCCGTCGTCGAGGGACATCACGTGGGTGGCGAGGTGCTCGGTCTTCACCTCGTCCCGGCTCATCAGGTCGAGGATCTCCGGGATGTAGCGGTGCCCGTGCTGCTGGGCGCCGCGCAGGGTCAGCGCCTTGTTCATCACCGCCCCCATCGGGAACTTGTCCACCACGCCGCCGAACACGCCCAGCGCGAACACCGTCCCGCCCTTGCGGCAGGCGTAGATGGCCTCCCGGAGGGCGGTCGGCCGGTCCGACTGCAGCCGCAACTGCTGCTTGACCTGGTCGTAGAGGTACTGCGGGCCGTTGCTGTGCGCCTCCATGCCCACCG
>DASQXT010000325.1:0-2949 GCA_035639575.1 Geodermatophilus sp. | reverse complement strand
TCGCTGCGCGACTGAAGAAGGACCCCTCTGCCCCTGCCGGCCCTCCTGCAGGGTCCCGCCGCGAGCTGGCGAGCGGTGGGGGCAGGAGGGCCCTTCGGCTACAGAGGGGCCGTATCGGCCTCCGGGTGGTCGGCCTCGACGTGCGGCGCGGTCTCCGGCGGCGTCAGGTCCTCCTGCGCGCGCGCCTGCGCCGCCGTCTCGTCCTGGGCGGCCGGCGTCTCGACCGGCTGGAGGGCCGTGGCTCGGGCCTCCTCCCGCGCCCGCTCCGCCCGTGCCCGCTCCTCGGCGGCGCGACGCTCGGCCTCCTCGCGGGCCCGCTCCGCCGCGGACTCGGCGAAGTCGGCGGCCAGCCAGTCGTGGCCCTCGCGCAGCAGCGCCCAGGCCCGCTCGACGTGTGCCCGCGTCGTCGTCGGCGCGCCGATCCCCACCCGGAGCACCACCTGGCCGCCGACGGTGGTGTGGGTCAGGAAGACCTCGCCGCCGTCGTTGAGGCGCTCCAGCAGCGTCATGGTGGCGACGTCGGCGTCCACCCCCTCGGCCCAGCGCGGGCGCAGGCACACCAGCGACAGCGGGTGGGGGACGACGACGTCGAACCGGTCGTCGGCGGCCGCCCAGCCGGCCAGCTCCTGCGCCAGCGCGACACCGGACCGGATGTGCGCCCGCAGCCCCTCGGCGCCGTACCAGCGCAGCACGAACCACAGCTTGAGCGCGCGGAAGCGGCGCCCGAGCTCGATCTGCCAGTCGCGGTAGTCGACGACCGCGCCGGCGTCGGTGGCGGCGTTGCGCAGGTACTCCGGCAGGATCGCCAGCGCGCCGGTGAGCGCGGCCTGGTCGGCCACCCAGAACAGCGTCGCGTCGAAGCCGGTGAGCAGCCACTTGTGCGCGTCGGTGGTGTAGCTGTCGGCCCACTCGACGCCGGTCTGCAGCGCGCGGAGTTCGGGGACGACGGCGCTCACACCCGCGTAGGCGGCGTCCACGTGCAGCCAGACGCCGGCGTCGCGGCAGACCGGGCCCAGCTCGGCGAGCGGGTCGACCGCCGTCGTCGACGTCGTCCCCACGGTGGCGCAGACCAGCACCGGCCGGTAGCCGCGGGCGACGTCCCGCTCCAGGCGCGCCTTCAGCGACTGCGGGCGCATCGCCAGGTCGCCGTCCACCTCGACGATGCGGACGGCGTCGCTGCCCAGGCCGGCGATCCGCACGGCCTTCTCCATCGAGGAGTGCGTCTCCGCGGAGACGTAGACGGTGTACTCGTCGGGCCGGACGCCCCCTCGTACCGTCCCGCCGCCGCTGGCCCGGTGCAGGGCCGCGAGCAGGGCGACGAGGTTGGCGCCGGAGCTGGAGTCCTGGATGACGCCGCCGCCGGGACCGGTGGACAGGAAGGTCTCCGGCAGACCCAGCAGGCCGGCGAACCAGTCGAGGACGTGCTGCTCGAGCTCGGTGGCCGCCGGGCTGGTCACCCACGACATGCCCTGCACGCCCAGGCCCGCCGACACCAGGTCGCCGAGCACGGAGGGCCCGGACGTGTTGGCCGGGAAGTAGCCGAAGAAGCCGGGGTGCTGCCAGTGGGTGAGGCCGGGGACGACGACGCGGTCCAGGTCGGCCAGGACGGCGTCGAACGGCTCGCCCTGCTCGGGCGGGGCGTCGGGCAGCGCGGCGCGCACGTCGCCGGGGGTGGCGGGGGACCGCACGGGCAGCGAGCCGACCCGCGTCCAGTAGTCGGCGATCCAGTCGACGACCTCGTGGCCGTGCCGACGGAACTGCTCCGGGGTCATGTGCGGGGCGGACGGCGTCGGCTCGGGCTCGCTCACGGCCCCACCGTAATGGCCTGCTGCCGGCGTCCCGTCGTGGCGAGTGGGTGCCCGAGCAGGAACGGGGATCTGGCGCTCGACGCATGCCGGGGACGGCACGTGGTGCGGTGTCGTCCGGAGGACGACGATGTCGTGCGTGCCCCCGGTGCGACTCGAACGCACACTGTGCGGGTTTTGAATCCGCTCCCTCTGCCGATTGGGGTACGGGGGCGTACCGGCCGGCGACCGAGGAGCAGCCTAACGGCCCGTCGTGTTCCGTCCCGCATCGCTAGGCTCCGGCGCGTGAGCAGCGAGCCGATCCGGGTCCTCATCGCGGAAGACGAGGCGCTCATCCGCCTCGACCTCAAGGAGATGCTCGAGGAGGAGGGGTACACCGTCGTCGCCGAGGTCGGCGACGGGCAGCAGGCCGTCGACCAGGCCACGGAGTTGCGGCCGGACCTCGTCGTCCTCGACATCCAGATGCCGGTGCTCGACGGGCTCTCGGCGGCCGAGCAGATCGCCTCGGCGCGCATCGCCCCGGTCATCGTGCTCACCGCTTTCAGTCAGCGGGAGCTGGTCGAGCGGGCCCGGGACGCCGGCGCGATGGCCTACCTGGTCAAGCCGTTCTCCAAGAACGACCTGGTCCCGGCCATCGAGGTGGCCCGCGGCCGCTTCGCGGAGATGACCGCCCTGGACGGCGAGGTGCGCACGCTCGAGGAGCGCCTGGAGACCCGCAAGGTGGTCGAGCAGGCCAAGGGCAAGCTGATGGCCGACCAGGGGATGACCGAGGCCGAGGCGTTCCGGTGGATCCAGCGGACGGCGATGAACGAGCGGACGTCGATGAAGGCGCTCGCCCAGCGCATCCTGCAGCCGCAGGCCGCCGCGGACCCGACGACGGGCAGCTGACGCCCGCGGTGTGACCCCGGTCGCGCGTCCGACACGCCGTGTCACGGGCAGGGAGCCAGCAGGTCACGACCTGATCACGGTCCGGGCGACCCCTGCGCCACCCCCGGATCCGGCAGCTACCTTCCCCCCACTGACCGGTCGCCCGCCTGGGCGGACGGCTGCACGACCGACACCACAGTGGGAGTTGTTTGATGCGCACAGGGATCCTCGCGCGCAACGCCGCCGTCGCGGCCGCGGCCCTCCTCGTCCTGACCGC
>DASQXT010000324.1:0-2064 GCA_035639575.1 Geodermatophilus sp. | reverse complement strand
GACCAGCACCCGGCGCTGCTGGCCGCCGGAGAGCGAGGCGACCGGGTCGCCGAGCCGGTCGGCCAGCCCTACCGCGGCGACGGCGTCCTGCACCGCGGCGCGGTCGGCCGGCCGGAGCCGGCCGAAGGGGCCCAGGCGGGCCAGCCGGCCGACGCCGACGACCTCGCGCACCGTCGCCGGCACCGCGCCGCTGACCGTGTGCCGCTGCGGCACGTAGCCGATCCGTCCACGCTCACGCGGCCGCCCGACCGGGGCGCCGAGGACCTCGACCTCCCCGCCGAGCACGGTGGCCAGCCCCAGCAGCCCGCGCGCGAGGGTGGTCTTGCCCGACCCGTTGGAGCCGAGGACGGCGACCGCCTCCCCATCGGCCACGGTGAGGTCGACGCCCTGGACGACGACGACGTCGCCGTAGCCGATGCGGGCGCCCTGCAGCCGGACGGCGCTCATGTGCAGGACTGCCCCTCCCGCAGGGTGGCCAGATCGGCCCGCATGACCTCGAGGTAGTCGCTGCCGGCCGACTCGTCGGTCAGCCCCTCGATCGGGTCCAGGACGGCGGTCCGCACGCCCGCCTCGTTCGCGACGGTCTCGGCGACGGCCGGGTCGACGAGGGTCTCGGTGTAGACGGTGGTGATGCCGCGCTCCCGGACCAACTCGGCGATCTGGGCCTGGGCGGCCGGGCTGGGCTCGGCGGAGGGGCTGAGCCCGCTGATGCCGACCACCTCGAGGCCGTACCGGTCGCCGAGGTAGCCGAAGGCGTCGTGGCCGGTGACCAGGGTGTCCACCGCGCAGTCGGAGAGCCCCGCCCGCACCTCGGCGTCGAGCGCCTCGAGGTCGGCGCGCAGCGCGGCCGCGTTCTGCTGGTACGTCGCCGCGCCGTCGGGGTCGGCCTGGATCAGCCGGTCGGCCAGCGCGTCTCCGACGGAGGCCAGCCGGACCGGGTCCAGCCAGAAGTGCGGGTCGACCGCGCCGTCCGCGGAGGCGTGCGCCGCGTGCTCCTCGGCGGTCCCGTCCTCGTGTGCGTGCTCGTCGGCGATCGGCAGGAGGTCGGCGGCCTGGCCGGCGTCCCAGGCCGTGTCGGCGGCCTCGTTATGCGCGGCCTCGTCGAGGGCCGGCTGGAAGCCGTCGAGGTAGACGAGCAGGTCGGCGTCGGCGACGGCTGCCACGTCCTGCGGCGCGAGCTCGAGGTCGTGGGCCTCGGCGCCGGGCGGGGTCAGCGAGGAGACGTCCACCCGGTCGCCGCCGACGCGCTGCGCCGCCCACTCCAGCGGGTAGAAGCCCGCGACGACGGTGAGCCGGTCCCCGCCGGTGCTGCCCGCATGCCCGTCGCCACCCCCGCACCCGGCCAGCGCCAGAGCGGCGGCCGAGGCGGTGGCTGCGGACACGGCGCGCGCCGTCCACGTGTTCATGGGAATCATTCTCACATACGTGGCGTCGCTCGAGGCGGCCGGAGGCCCTCGCCCGCCCGCGTAGGCTCGCAGACGTGTCCGACGTCTCCGGCCTGCCACTGATCGGGGCCGCGGCGCTGCGCGCCCGCGCCGCCGCCCGGGTGCTGCGCACCCTGCCCACCGACACCAAGGACGCCGCGCTGCGTGCCATGGCCGACGCGTTGGTCGAGCGTGCCGACGAGGTGCTCGCCGCCAACGCCGCCGACGTGGCGGCCGCCGCGGCCGACGGCACCCCGGCCTCGGTCCTCGACCGGCTGCGCCTGGACACCGGCCGGATCGCCGGCGTGGCCGACGCGCTGCGTCACCTGGTCGCGCTGCCCGACCCGGTCGGCGACGTCGTCCGCGGGTCCACGCTGCCCAACGGGCTGCAGCTGCGCCAGGTCCGGGTGCCCCTCGGCGTGGTCGGCATCGTCTACGAGGCGCGGCCCAACGTGACCGTCGACGCCGCGGGCCTGTGTCTCAAGAGCGGCAACGCGGCGCTGCTGCGCGGCTCGGCGTCGGCGTTCCGGACCAACACCGCGCTGGTCGCCGTCCTCACCGAGGCGGCGGAGAAGGCCGGGCTCCCGGCCGGCTCGGTCGAGCTGCTGCCCGCCGACCGCGCCTCGGTGGGCGAGCTGCT
>DASQXT010000323.1:0-6741 GCA_035639575.1 Geodermatophilus sp. | reverse complement strand
GTCGGGGACCGAGCGCGGTCGGCAGCGTTAGAGCTGGTCCCCTAGGGCGAGCCGGCGGTGCGCCTCGTGCGCCCGCTCGACCGCGGTGGAGGCGGCATAGCGGGACAGCATCTCGTCGCTGCGCCAGCCGGCCAGCATCATGAGGTCCCGCTCTTGCCCGCCGCCGACCAGCCAGCGGTGGGCGAAGGTGTGCCGGAACCGGTGCGGATGCACCCCGTCGACGCCCGCCTGCCGGCTCCGCACCTCGAGCACCTCGCGGACCCCGTCGACGGTCATCGCCCCGCGCAACCCGAGCAGAAGCTTCGGTGAGCTCGCCCGGGCGTGCAGCGCGCGCACCCGCAGATAGCGGTCAATCGCCTGGCCGGTCCGGGCGCCGAACGGCACCGCCCGCGGCCGGGACCCCTTGCCGATGACGTAGGCGACCTCGCGGTCCAGGTCGACGTCCTCAAGCTTCAGCCCGCACAGCTCCGACACCCGGACGCCGGTGTCCAGCAGCAGCCGCAGGATCACTTCGTCCCGACGGCCGAGAAATATCGGGCGAGCGAACGTCCCCGGACGTCCCCGACCGACCGCGCACGTCTTCAGCAGCGCGGTGATCTCGGCGTCGGTGAGGATCGGCACCGGCTTGTCCGGAGCTGTGGCGATCTCGATGCCCTCGGTGGGCGCCTTGTCCACCTCACCCTCGACGACCAGCCATCGGCAGAACCGGCGCATGCCACGCAGCCGGGTGGCCACTGTGCTGGGCTCGCAGTTCTCCGCAAGCTCGGCCAGCCAGGCACTGATCGCGTGCCGGGTCAGCTCGTCCAGGGTCTCCGGACGGTCGTGCTCGGCCAGCCAGCGACTGAAGTAGCGGACGCTCTGGCTGTACAGCTCGATGGTCCGGGGCGCCTTGCTGGCCGCGCGCAGGTGCCGACGAAATGACGCGAGAAGGTCCTCCAGCCGCACCGACACGGAGGGAGGTTATCGGTCGAACGAGCGCTGCGCGAGGTCTCCCGACGCCCCCGACTCACGTATTCTTGCCGGTGGGAGCCTTGGCGCGGCTCGGTTGCACCCGCATCGGCTCGCCCGGCATCTTCGGGTAGTCCGGGGGATAGGGCAGGTCGCCGAGGCCCTGGTCCTTGGCCTGGCGCTCGGCGAGCTCCAGCAGCGGCTCGATGCCGAACGCGTGGTCGGAGAGCCCGGCGTGCTTGTCACCGACCTCGCGGAAGCGGGCCGGCATGGTGAGCACGTCGAAGTCGGTCGGGTGGACGTCGGGCAGCTCGTCCCAGTCGACCGGCGCGGACACCGGCGCGTGCGGCTTGGGCCGGATGGAGTAGGCGGAGGCGATCGTGCGGTCCCGGGCCATCTGGTTGTAGTCGATGAAGATCTTCGCGCCGCGCTCCTCCTTCCACCACGACATCGTCACGCGGTCGGGGATCCGCCGTTCCAGCTCGCGGCCGAAGGCGATGACCGCGCGGCGCACCTCGGGGAAGGTCCAGCGCGGCTGGATCGGGACGTAGACGTGCACCCCGCGGCCGCCGGAGGTCTTCGGCCAGCCCTGCATGCCGAACTCCGCGAGCAGCTCCCGCACGTGCGGCGCTACCCACACGGCGTCGGAGAAGTCGGTGCCCGGCTGCGGGTCCAGGTCGATGCGGATCTGGTCGGGCGACTCGACGTCGGACTTCGACACCGGCCACGGGTGGAACGTCAGCGTGCCCAGGTTCGCGCACCAGGCGACGACGGCCACCGAGTCCGGCGCGATCTCGTCCGCCGTCCGCCCGCTGGGGAAGGTGATGTGCGCGGTCGGCACCCAGTCGGGGGCGTTCTTGGGCACCCGCTTCTGGTAGAAGGCGTCGCCGGTGTTGTCCACGCGGGTGGACAGCCGCGCGCCCTCGAACACCCCGCCCGGCCAGCGCTCCAGCGTCGTCGGCCGGTCCCGCAGCGCGTGCAGGATCCCGCCGCCGACGGCGATGAAGTACTCGACGACGTCGATCTTGCGGATGCCGCGCTCGGCGAAGTACGGCTTCTCCGGGCTGGAGACCCGCACCTCGTGCCCGTCGACCTGCAGCAGGACGGCGTCCTTCGACGACGCCATCAGCGACCCGATCCCGCGGAAGTGATCACCCGGCGCACCCTAGGCCGCTCGGGCCGGGCACGTCAGCACGTCCTCGCCATTCCTACTCAGGCGGGGCAGGTCATCCCGTCCTGTGGCACCACCAGGTCGATGAGGTAGGCGTCGACCGCGCCGGTCACGCAGTCGGTCTTCGGGTAGGCGGTGTGGCCCTGCCCCTGCCAGGTGAGCAGGACGCCGGAGGTGAGGTCCTCGGCCATGTCCACCGCACCGGGCAGCGGGGTCACCGGGTCGCCGGAGTTGCCGATCACCAGGATCGGTGCGGCGCCCTCGGCGTCCCGCTCGGGGAGGGGGGTGCGCTCGGCGTCCCACCCCGTGCACGTGTTCAGCCCCACTGCCGAGCCGGCGCCGAACAGCGGGAAGCGCTGACCCCACTCGGTGGCCAGGGTGCGGATCTCCTCCTCGGGCACCGCCGTCGCCGGGTCGGTGTCGGCGCAATTGATCGCCTGGTTGGCGTCGAGCAGGTTGGTGTAGGTGCCGTCCTGCAGCCGGCCGGAGTAGGAGTCGGCGAGGGAGAACAGCTGCTGGGAGTCGCCGTTGCGGGCGGCGGCCAGGCCTTGCGCCAGCTGCGGCCACGAGTCGGTGCTGTACAGCGCCGAGAGGACGGCGGTCATGATCACACCCGGCGTCGCCTGGCGGGTCTCGCCGGCCAGCGCGCTGGGGATGGGCGCCGTCGTCGCCTGGTCCAGCAGCTCCTCCACGAAGCGGCGCGGGTCCGGGCCGAGCGGGCAGCCGGCGACCAGGCCGGTGCAGTTGGCCGCGAAGGCGTCGAAGCTGGCCTCCAGCGAGGTCGTCTGCTGCTCGGCGTCGGCCCGCGGGTCCTCGTCCGGGTCGACGGCGGCGTCGAGCACCAGCGCCCGCACCCGGTCGGGGAACAGCTCGGCGTAGGTGGAGCCGAGGGTGGTGCCGTACGAGTAGCCGAGGTAGGTCAGCTGCTCGTCGCCGAGCGACTGGCGCAGCAGGTCCATGTCCCGCGCGGTGTCGACGGTGTTGAAGGCGCCCAGCGAGTCGGGGTACTTCTCCGCGCAGCCGTCGGCGACCTCCTGCTGCAGCGCGAAGGCCTCGTCGATCTGCTCCGGCGTGGCCGGCCGCGGCTCGGCGGCCATGATCCGGTCCTTCAGCTCCGGCGGGATGCACTCGACCGGCGTGGACAGCCCGACGCCGCGCGGGTCGAAGCCGACGACGTCGAAGCGGCGCAGCACGTCCTCGGGGAGGGTGAGCGCCGAGCCGATCGCTGCGTCGGCGCCCGAGGCGCCCGGGCCGCCGGGGTTGATGACCAGCGAGCCGATCCGGTCGGTCTGCTGGGCCCAGCGGGCGCGGACCAGGAACAGCGGCAGCGTGTCGCCCTGCGGCTCGTCGTAGCTGATCGGCACCTCGGTGCGGCCGCACTCGAAGGCCAGGTCGCGCTCGCTGCCGGGCTGGCCGGCCAGGAGTCCGGAGATCTCGGCGTCGCAGTCGCTCCAGGCGATCTCCGCGGCCTGCGGCGCGGCCGGCGCCGAGGACGCCGAGGCCGACGGGTCCGCCGCGGTGTCCTGGGAGGAGGTGCAGCCGGAGACCGCCACGAGGAGGCCGGAGGCAGCGGCGACGAGGCCGCGGGACAAGCGCATGGGTCACCAGGGTATGAGGCCCGGCTGGACGCCGCAGACACGCCCCCGACCGGGGGACAGGACCTCAGCCGAGGGTCACGCCACCGTCACGGCGCGGTGCCGCCTTCAGCCGGCGAAGACCTCCGCCAGGTCGTAGCGCACCGGCACCTCCAACTGGTCGTAGGTGCAGCTGCGCGCCTCGCGGTCGGGGCGCCAGCGCAGGAACTGGCCGGTGTGCCGCAGCCGCCGTCCCTCCAGCTGGTCGTACTTGACCTCCACCACCAGCTCGGGGCGCAGCGGCACCCAGGAGAGGTCCTTGCCGGCGTTCCAGCGGCTCTGCGCGCCCGGCATCCGGTGCTCCTCGCCGTTCGCCCCGTTCACGACCTCGGCGTTCGCCCAGTCCTGCCACGGGTGCCCGTCGAGCGCCTCGGCCCGGTAGGGCGCCAGCTCCTCGACCAGCTCGGCCCGCCGGGCCATCGGGAAGGACGCCGCGACGCCGATGTGCTGCAGGTCGCCGGAGTCGTCGTAGAGGCCGAGCAGCAACGACCCCACGATCGGCCCGCTCTTGTGCCAGCGGAAGCCGGCGACCACGCAGTCCGCAGTCCGCACGTGCTTCACCTTGGTCATCAGCCGCTGGTCGGGGCTGTAGGGGAGGTCGGCGGCCTTGGCCACGACGCCGTCCAGCCCGGCGCCCTCGAACTCCTCGAACCAGCGCTGGGCGGTGTCGGCGTCCTGGGTGATCGCCGTGAGGTGCACCGACTCCGTGGCGGTGACGACCTCCTGCAGCCGGGCCCGCCGCTGCGCGAACGGCACCTCGAGCAGCGACTCGTCGCCGATCGCCAGCAGGTCGAAGGCGACGAAGGACGCCGGCGTCTGCTCCGCGAGCAGCCGGACGCGCGACTCGGCCGGGTGGATGCGCTGCAGCAGCGCCTCGAAGTGCAGCCGGTCGCCGTTGGGGACGACGATCTCGCCGTCGACCACGCAGCGCTCGGGCAGCGCCGCCTTGACCGCCTCCACCACCTCGGGGAAGTAGCGGGTCAGCGGGCGCTCGTTGCGGCTGCCCAGCTCCACCTCGTCGCCGTCCCGGAAGACGATGCACCGGAAGCCGTCCCACTTGGGCTCGTAGAACGTGCCCTCGGCGGTGGGCACCTTGGTGACGGCCTTGGCCAGCATCGGCTTCACCGGCGGCAGCAGGGGCAGGTCCATGCCGGTCAGTCAAGCAGTCACCGCCGACGGACGGCGCCGTGCGGCCGGCTCAGTAGCTGAAGGTGGTGGCGCCCTCGTCGCCGATCCACTCCCACAGGGGAACCGTGCCGGCGAGCTCGGCGCCCTTGATCAGCCCGGCGGCGTCGAGCTGCTTGGCGTTGAAGCAGATCGGGCAGACGAACAGCCGCCCCCCGGCCGCGGCGTAGCGCTCGAACAGGCTGGTCAACGGGGGACAGCCCTCGCACGCGGTCCCGACGGCCACGCCGTCCAGGGCCAGCCGCACGGCCTCCTTGGCCAGGAACACGGCGGTCGGACGGCCGGACTCGGCCGCCCCCACGGCCATGAGCATCGCGACGGTGACCGTCTCGGTGTCCTCGAGTCCGGTCTTCAGGCTGACCACTGCCTTGCCCATGGCTGCACCTCCACGCGGTCGGGGAGGCGGACGCTAGGCGCGGCTGAGTGCCCGGCGCAGGAGTCGGAGGTCCCGCGGCAGCGGCCGATGGCGTTCCGGGTGGACGACGCGTCGCCCGCTCAGCGTGCTCGGACCCTGCCCCCGCGGTGGCCGGTCCTCGTGCTGCAGCGCGAGGACGGCCACCGCACCGCGAGGACGGCGGCCCGAGTGCCGGCCGAGCGCGCAGCCCGGCCCGGGAGCGAGGTGGTGGCGTGGGCGAGACCGCGGCCCCCGCGCGGCGACCCGGTGACGGCTACCGTGCGGGCCCATGCAGGTCGCGGAGTACCGCCCCGACATGACCTATCGCGCCCGGACGGTCGCCCTGGACGGCGACGAGCCGCCGCTGCAGGGGGTGCTGGTGCGTTTCGCGGACGGGTTGCTGCTCGTGGAGGAGCAGGGTGCGGTGCGCGCCTTCCCGCTGTCCCGGGTGCGCGAGGTGGCCGGGCTGGAGCCGGTCGAGAAGGTGGACGCCGACCAGGTCACCGTGCCCGTCCGCGTCCGGTAGGTCGGCGCACCGCCTCCCGGGTGGTCAGCACGCCGTCCTGCAGCAGGGTCGTGCCGACGCCGTTCTCGGAGTACCGGGGTGCCTGCTGAGTAGACTAAGTCACATGACTACGTCCGTCGGCGTGCACGAGGCCAAGACACACCTGTCGCGGCTGCTGGAGAGGGTCGCCGCGGGTGAGGAGGTCGAGATCACCAATCGCGGCAAGGTGGTCGCCCGACTGGTGGGTCCCGCACGGCGAACGCCCAACCTCGGGTTCGACCGCGGCAACGTGTGGATCGCCGACGACTTCGACGACCTCCCCGAGGACCTGCAGCGGGCGTTCGAGGGCGAGGAGTGAGGGTCCTCCTCGACACCCACGTGCTGGTGTGGGCCGCCACCACTCCCGAACGGCTCGGGTCGAGCGCCGATCTGCTCGCTGACGCCGACGTGCGTCTGGTGTCGGCGGTGAGCATCTGGGAGCTGGCGATCAAGCAGCGCCTCGGCAAACTCTCCGTCCGGTCCGACGTCCGGACGTGGACACGTCGGGTCACGACCGAGCTGGTGCTCGAGCACCTCCCGGTCACCGCCGACCACGCCGCCGCGGTCGAGCACCTGCCCGACGTCCACCGCGACCCGTTCGACCGGCTCCTCGTCGCCCAGGCCGTCACCGAGGGAGCGGTGCTGCTCACCGCGGACGAGCGGCTCACCGCGTACGGCGACGCCGTCCGGCTGGTCGGCTGACCGGGTCCCGCGCGAGGACGGCCGACCCGGCGGGCTACCGGTCGACCGCGTACCGGGTGAACAGCACGCCGTCCTCCTCGAGGACCTGCACCAGCCGGGGGCGGACGACGACGCCGAGTGCCCGGTCGAGCAGGCGCGCCTCCCCACCGACCAGGGCCGGCGC
>DASQXT010000322.1:0-2792 GCA_035639575.1 Geodermatophilus sp. | reverse complement strand
CCTCCCACAGCGCCACGACATCGTCGGCGACGTGCAGCCGGACCTCCGGCACCGAGGAGGGCCGCCGCACCTGGGTGTGCGCGCGGACGAACGCGGACGGGACGGAGCGGACGGTCACACCTCGAGTCCACCACGTGGCTGAGAGCATCGCGCATGCTCGTCGCCCGCTCGGTCGCCCTGTTCCTCGCCGCCGCGGTGCTGGAGATCGGCGGGGCCTGGCTGGTCTGGCAGGGGGTGCGGGAGCACCGCGGGTGGCTGTGGATCGGCCTCGGGGTCGCGGCGCTCGGCGCGTACGGGTTCGTCGCCACGCTCCAGTCCGACGTCCACTTCGGCCGGATCCTGGCGGCCTACGGCGGCGTGTTCGTCGCCGGCAGCCTCGCCTGGGGCATGGTCCTGGACGGCTACCGGCCGGACCGCTTCGATGTGGTGGGTGCGCTCGTCTGCCTCGTGGGCGTCGCGGTGATCATGTACGCCCCACGGACCTCCTGAGCCGAGCGGAGCGCACCGTGACCCGAGCCGGCAAGGACGTCGTCCGCCGGTGGGCGGCCGAGATGGTCGTCGGGGGCGACCTCGCCGTGGCCGACGAGCTCTTCTCGCCCGACCTGGCGGCATCGGCCCGGCACTGGGGCGCGCCGTTCCGGACCTCGTTCTCCGACGTGCAGATGCAGGTCGTCGGCCTCGTGGCGGAGGGCGACCAGGTCGCCGGGCGGTTCCGCTGCTCGGGCACGTGGCTCGGGCACCCGCCGACCGGCCGCCCACGGCCCCCGGCCGGCCGGACACGGGGTGCCTGCCCGTCTCCCCGCGGGGTCACGGCGCGCCGGGGAGCGCGCATGGCGGGTGCGGGATGTGTCCGGGGGCTCAGCAGGGGCTTGACCCCCGGATGCGCCCGGTGGAGCGTGCCCGTCCTCCCGGGCTCCTCGGGGGGTGCTCGGGTCAGGAACGGCCTGGAGGTGCCGAGGTGGCTGTCTACGTCTACCGCTGCACCGCACACGGCCTCACCGAGGTGACCTGCGCCATGGGCACGGCCGACGCGGCGGTGCCGTGCCCGGCATGTGGTCTGCAGGCGACACGGGTCTTCACCGCGCCGCGGCTCGCGCTCGGGTCCCCGACCCGGCGCGCGCTCATCGACCGCACCGAACGAACGCGCGACGAACCGGACGTCGTGTCCGCTCCACCACCCCGGCCGGGCGGGGCCGGAGCGGCGGCAGTGGCGCGGAACCCGGCCCTGCGACGACTGCCGCGCCCCTGACGGCAGCCGTTCCCGGACGGGCCACCCGAGACACCCAGAGGACGCCTGATCGACCCCACGAGGAGGGGAGCGACATGGGCAGCGTCGGATTGCTGTACGTCGGAGCGGTCCTGGTCGTCAACGGTCTGATGCTGCTGGGGCGGGTCGACGCCCGAGCGGCCGCACCGCTGAACTTCTTCGTCGGCGGGCTGCAGGTGATCACGCCGACCTACCTGATCTTCACCTCCGGCGGGGACACGAACACGATCCTCGCCGCCTCCGGCCTCTACCTCTTCGGCTTCACCTACCTGTACGTGGGGTTCAACCTGCTGGGCGGCCTGGACGGCACCGGGCTCGGGTGGTTCTCCGCGTTCGTCGCGGCGTGCGCCGTCGTGTACGCCGGCCTCAACTTCGGCCGCTTCGACGACCCCGCCTTCGGGGTCATCTGGCTGTACTGGGCGGTGCTGTGGGGGCTGTTCTTCCTGGTGCTGGGACTGAAGCGGGAGGAGCTGACCCGGTTCACCGGGGCCATCGCCGTCGTCGCCGGCGTCATCACCTGCGCCGTCCCCGCGTTCATGCTGCTCGTGGGCGTGTGGGCGCCCAACACGAGGACGGCGGCGATCGTGCTCGCCGCCCTCTGCCTGCTGTCGCTGGGCCTCTACGGCCCGCTGCGGCAACCGCGGGCGACGCCGGCGACGGCTCCCGCACCGGAACTGCGGGAGGGCGAGTCCCCCCAGCAGGTCGCTGCTGCCGGGGCCGCGGCGCCGTCCACGCGGATGCACGGCAACGTCGCCGCGACCGATGAGCAGACCGCGCGAGGAACGACCGACGTCCCGACGGACCGCAGGCGGTGATGCCGGCGCCCTCCGACTCCCGCCGTCGCCGCTCGGACCACTCAGACCTGGAGGTCAGCCATGCCGGACGTCGTGTTCCCGCTCGACTCCACGAAACCGTTCACCGAGCAGAAGTACGTGGGTCACAACAGGTGGCACCCCGACATCCCGGCCGAGGTCAGCGTCCGCCCCGGGCAGACCTTCCGCGTGCACTGCCGTGAGTGGTTCGACGGGGCCATCCACAACGACGACTCGGCCGACGACGTCCGCGACGCACCGCTGCCGACGGTGCACCGGCTCAGTGGGCCCATCGCGGTCGAGGGGGCGGAGCCGGGGGACCTCCTGATCGTCGACATCCTCGACCTCGGGCCCATCCCCCAGGAGGACTCCGGCCCGCTGGCCGGCCAGGGCTGGGGCTACACCGGCATCTTCGCCAAGCAGAACGGCGGTGGTTTCCTCACCGACCAGTTCCCCGACGCGTACAAGGTCATCTGGGACTTCTCCGGGCAGCGGGCGACGTCCCGGCACATCCCCGGGGTGTCCTTCACCGGCATCACCCACCCCGGCCTGATGGGGACGGCGCCCTCGGCGGACCTGCTGGCCCGGTGGAACCGGCGGGAGGGCGAACTGATCGCCACCGATCCCGACCGGGTGCCGCCGCTGGCACTTCCCCCGCTGCCCGACGAGGCCATCCTCGGCCGGCTGGAGGGCGCGGAGTTCGACCGGGTCGC
>DASQXT010000321.1:0-3007 GCA_035639575.1 Geodermatophilus sp. | reverse complement strand
GGCCAGGGCGCCGCGTGGGCTGCCCAGCAGGTGGTGCACGACCACCCGCCGGGTCAGCTCTCCGAGCTCGCGGGGGCCCACCAGCGCCAGGGCGACGCCGGCGAGCAGCTCGACCGCGCCGTCGAGTCCCTTGAGGATCAGGGCGGCGCGCAGCAGCCGGTCGGTGGTCGTGCCGGGCATGGTCCTCGGGAGGACCCGCAGCGTCCAGGCCCGTGAGGCCGCGCCCTCGGCGGCGGAGAGGATGGGCCGCCCACGCCGCGGTCGCGACCGTGCTGTTCGGCCCCGCCGACGACCGGCTGCGCGAGGCGCTGGCGCAGCAGCGCGAGGTGGCCGCCGCCGCCCGTGCCGAGCTGGTCCCCGGCCCGGCCGCGACGGCCTGGACCACCCGCGCCCGGGCGGTCGCCGACCTCGGCTGGGGGCTGCTCGGCGCCCGGGCCCGGGGGGACGGCGACCTCGCGGCGTCGCTGGCGCGGCGGCTCCCCGGCTGACCCGGCCCGGCTCACCGGGCCCCTCGCCGAACTCCCGCGCCGCACCCCTTTGACGCCACGCCGGACCGAGGTCGACCGTGGTCTCTCGCCCCATCGGGACGCCCCGCCGGGGCACGTCGAGAGGAGGCCTCCGGTG
Organism: Geodermatophilus sp.; assembly: GCA_035639575.1. Lineage (GTDB taxonomy): Bacteria > Actinomycetota > Actinomycetes > Mycobacteriales > Geodermatophilaceae > Geodermatophilus. The sequence continues at coordinate 2,383 of DASQXT010000321.1, read as the reverse complement.
ACGGGGACGAACACCGGCGAGGACCCGGCCGAGGTCCGCCTGCGCCAGCAGCACAAGGGCATGACGACCCGGTCGCAGCGGCGCCGCGCGGCCGTGGCCAGCACCATCGGGACGACGATCGAGTGGTACGACTTCTTCCTCTACGGCACCGCGGCGGCGCTGGTGTTCCCGGCGGTGTTCTTCCCCGGCGAGTCCGTGCTCGCCGGCACGCTGCTCTCCTTCTCCACCCAGTTCGTCGGCTTCGCGGCCCGGCCCATCGGCGCCGCGGTCTTCGGCCACTACGGCGACCGGCTCGGCCGCAAGGGCGCCCTCATCGCCACGCTGACCCTCATGGGCATCGCGACCGCGCTCATGGGAGTGCTCCCGGGCTACGCCAGCATCGGCGTCGCGGCGCCGATCCTGCTCACGCTCCTGCGCGTGGTGCAGGGCATCGGGGTGGGCGGCGAGTGGGGCGGCTCGGTGCTGATGTCGATGGAGTGGGGCCAGCGGCGGCGGCACGGGTTCATGGCGAGCCTGCCGCAGCTCGGCGTCCCGATCGGCCTGCTGCTGTCCACCGGCGCGGTCCGCCTCGTCTCGGGGATCGGCGGCGAGGACTTCTTCACGTCCTGGGGCTGGCGGCTCCCCTTCCTCGCCAGCGTCGTCCTCATCGCGATCGGCCTCTACGTCCGGCTGTCGGTCCTGGAGACGCCGCACTTCGCCCGGGTCCGCGAGCAGCGGGCCGTGGTGAAGCAGCCGGTGTGGGAGGTCATCAGGACCCAGCCGCGCGCCATCATCACCTCGGCGTTCGTCCGGATGGCCGAGCAGGCGCCGTTCTACCTGTTCATCACGTTCGTGCTCAGCTACGGCACCGCGGCGCTCGGGCTGGCCCGCGGGACGCTGCTCAACGCGACCCTCGTCGCCGCGGCCCTCGGGTTCGTGACCGTGCCGCTGTTCGGCTACCTGTCCGACGTGTTCGGACGTCGGCTGGTCTACGGCATCGGCATCGTCGCGGTGGGGCTCTACGCCTTCCCGTACTACGGGCTGCTCAACACCCGGGAGACGGGGCTGGTGGTGCTGGCCATCGTGCTGTCGCTGGCCTTCCACGACGTCATGTACGGCCCGCAGGCGGCGCTGATCTCGGAGACCTTCGGCACCGGGGTCCGGTACAGCGGCGCGGGGCTGGGCTACCAGCTCGCGTCGGTGGTCGCCGGCGGCCCGGCGCCGCTGATCGCGACGGCCATCTTCGCCCGCACGGCGTCGTCGACCGGGATCTCCTGGTACATCGTCGGCTGTGCCGTGGTCTCCATGGTGGCCCTGGTGCTCATGCCGAAGCCCCACGCCAGCGTGGAGGACGTCGTCGACCACCGGGACCCGCAGCTCACCGGCTGACCGGGCTCAGCTCTGCAGCTGCTGCGCGAACCGCTCCAGGTCGTCGAGCACCAGCCCGGCGCCGAGCGGGCCGATCGCCAGGAACCAGCGGTCGTCGCTGACCTCGAACGCGCGGTCCTGCTGGACCGCGGTCAGCCCCTGCCACAGCCCGCCGGTGGTGATCGCCCCCGCGGCGGTCCGGCCCTCGTCCCCGTAGGCGGCGTGGAAGACGAGGTCGCCATCGGCCCGGCCGATCTGCTCCGGGCCCACCTCGACGAAGGTCTCGGCCGTGCGCTGCTCCTGCGGCCGGGCGAAGCCCACGTCGCCGAGGACGTCGCCGATGAACGAGCCCTCCCCGTAGAGCCGGACCGCCGAGCCGTCGAGGAAGCGCACCACGCTCACCTCGGTCGCCGCCGGGTCGCCGTACAGGGCGCCCACCTCGGCGGCGCGCTGGGCGTACCCGCTGAGCAGTTGCTCGGCCTGGTCCGACCGGCCGAGCGCCTCGCCGGCCAGCCGCAGGTTGTCCTCCCACGTCTCGCCGATCGCCTCGGCGTACACGGTCGGCGCGATCGCCGAGAGCTGGTCGTAGATGTCGGCATGCCGGACCGCGTTGGACAGGACGAGGTCGGGCTCCAGCGCGGCGATCTGCTCGAGGGCCGGCTCGGCGATCGTGCCGACGTTCGCGATCTCGGCCGGGTCGACCCCGGCGTCCTCGATGTAGCCCGGCAGCTCCTCGCTGACCCCGGTGCGCACGGCGCCGACCGGGGTGACGCCCAACGCCAGCACCGCGTCGAGCTCACCGGTGTCGAGGACGACGACCCGCTCCGGCGTGCCGGTGATCTCCGTGGTGCCCGCGGCGTGCTCGACCGTGCGCACCTCCTCGGCCGCGGCGGACGGCGACGACGCCGTCGTCCCCTCGTCCGCCGAGCCGCAGCCGGCCAGCACCAGCCCCGTCACCAGCGGGACCGCACCCCATCCCGTCGTGCGCACAGCCGCCCTCCTCCCGGCGCCGACCCCTCCGCCGCCGGGCCCAACT
>DASQXT010000320.1:0-2328 GCA_035639575.1 Geodermatophilus sp. | reverse complement strand
CCGCGACCCACCGGGCAGGGTCCTCGTGACTCGGCCGGCCGACGGCAGGGAGTGGCCCGGCCTCCTCCATGGTTGGTCCCACGAGGTCGCCGACGATCGCGGTCTCCGGGCGCTGGTGACCTACCGCCGCGAGCATCCGCCGGATGACGGGGCCGACGTTGTGGCGTGGGTGCTCCCGGAGCACGTTCGGCGGGTGTGAGCCGGCCGAGGGCGGCCCGTGCTCCGCGTGTAGGCTTGGGGCGTCGCTCGCTACATGTGGTCGGCGATGGTCCGGAGGATCTCGGCGGTGACCTTGTCGCGCTGGCCCTGGTCGATGCCCGCGTTCCCGTAGAAGGCGTGGACGGCGTCCAACACGGACGCCACCGGGTCGACCACGGCGTCTTCGCGGACCCGGGACCCCGCGGCTTCCTGCGCGGCGCGCATGAGGTCGGCCTCATCGACGGGGAGAACGGCGGCGAGCTTGCGCACGATGTCGGCGTCGACACGGCGTCCCGAGGCTGCCCGCTTCGCGGAGAGGCTGTCGGCGAGGGTCGACTCGGGGATGCCCGCGGCACGGGCGAGGGCGCGGACGCTGATGTTCCGGCCGCGGGTGTAGCTGAGTCGCTGGCGGGCCTTGTCGACTGCCTTGCAGAAGGGGTCGGCAGGCGGGATCCCCGGCATGACGGCCATCATGTCTGACCCCAGTGACGTGTCCCGGTCCGGAACCGCTAGCGGCCCCGTCCTCCCCGCGATGGGGACGGTGGGGCCGTTGCGTGTCCGGCTGCGTCGTCGAGGTCGTCGTCGGCGACGACGTCCTCGGCCTCGACGGCGTCCGCGGCCGGGGACTCCTAGACGAGTAAGTCCGAAGTCGATCAGTGGTCGTAGGCGATCAGCGATCGAGTGATCGGCTGACCGGTGGCGCGGTTGTGCCAGATCGCAGCGGTGAGGGCGAGCAGGCGTTGCGCGACGCGGGCGGTGACCCCGGCCAGGGTGCGCCCCCCGTGCAGTTCCAGGTCGAGCTGGCCCTTGAGGGTGTCATTGACCGATTCGATCAGCTGGCGGATCGGGGCCAGCAGTTGCTGGCCGGGGCGGGGTGCGCGGTTGCGATAGGCCGGGCGCAGCAACTCCACGCCGCGGTCGTGCAGGTAGTCATCGAGTTCGGCCGACGCGTAGCCCTTGTCGGCGATGATCAGCAGCCCCGGCCGGGCCGCCAGCAGGTGCGCGTCGTGGTCGAGCACGGCCATGAGCACCTGGCGTTCGTCGAGCTTGGGATCGGCCAGCGCCCAGGGGAAGAGGCAGCCCGGCCGGGGTGCAGACCAGGTGCAGTCGCAGGCCCCAGAAATAGCGCGAGTGGCTGGCGCAGTAGCCGTAGCCGGCCACGCCGGCCAGCTCCGAGCGCCGGGCCGCGGAGCGGGAGCGGGCGCACTCCACCGGAGTGGAGTCGACCAGCCAGACCGGATCGCTCCACAGGTCGCAGGCGGCGGCCAGGTCTCGGATCACCCGGCGCAGCAGCGGCAGCGCGCCGCGCAGCCGCTTGTTGTAGCCGGACTGCCCGGGCAGATAGGGAAAGGCCCCGGGCAGCCGCTGCGGGATCAGCCGCAGCCAGCGCGCCTCGGAATGCACCCCGAGCAGCGCCTGCGCCAGCGCCAGGGTCAGCAGCTCGGCGTCGGTCAGCTTCGGCCGACGGCCGGCGCGGCGGTGAGGCCCCAGATAGTCGTCGATCCAGACGTAGAGTGCGGTCAGGAGGGTGTTGAGGTCGGTCGTCACAACCCGAGCCTGAACACCCTCCGCCCGCGCTTACAGCGCCTTCCGCCCCTGCCGGCCGTTCGGACTTACTCGTCTAGTAGTGCTTCGTTAGGTCGGCGCTCGGGCATGGGTGTCGACGCGTTGTCCGCAGACGCTGCAGACGCCGGTCCAGGTAGCGAGCAGGGCCTGCAGGTGGCGCAGGACGGCGTAGAGGCTCAGGCCAAGACAAGCACTTTTGGGTCGTGGCGCAGGCTGGTGAGGAACAGCTGGGCGGCGGTCACCAGGGTGACGTGGCGGTGCCACCCGGACCAGGTGCGGCCCTCGAAGTGATCCAGGCCCAGGCCGGTCTTCAGCTCTCGGTAGTCGTGTTCGACGCGCCAGCGGATCTTGCCCAGTCGGACCAGCTCGGGCAGCGGGGTGTCCTCGGGCAGGTCGGACAGCCAGTAGTCGGTGGGCTCGGGCTCCTCCGGTGGCCATTCGGCCAGCAGCCAGACCACCGGCAGCGAGCCGTCGGTGGCCAGCCGGGCGGTGGGGCGGCGTCCGGCCGGGCGGATCCGCAGGGCCAGGAAGTGCGAGGTCAGCGGTCCACGGGAGCCTTGCCGC
>DASQXT010000319.1:0-5855 GCA_035639575.1 Geodermatophilus sp. | reverse complement strand
CAGCGCGGCGGACTACTACGCCGCCGGCCGCAACATCAGCGGCACCCAGAACGGCCTGGCGATCGCCGGGGACTACCTCTCGGCGGCGTCCTTCCTCGGCATCGCCGGCGCCATCGCCGTCTACGGCTACGACGGGTTCCTCTACTCGATCGGGTTCCTCGTCGCCTGGCTGGTGGCGCTGCTGCTGGTGGCCGAGCTGATGCGCAACACCGCGCGGTTCACGATGGCCGACGTCCTGGCCTTCCGGATGCGCCAGGGCCCGGTGCGCACCGCCGCGGCGATCTCGACGCTGGCGGTGTCCCTGTTCTACCTGCTGGCGCAGATGGCCGGTGCCGGTGGTCTGGTGACCCTCCTGCTCGGCATCACCGGTGAGGCGGCCCAGGCGCTGGTCGTCGTCCTCGTCGGCGCGCTGATGATCGTCTACGTGCTGGTCGGCGGCATGCGCGGCACGACGTACGTGCAGATCATCAAGGCCTCGCTGCTCATCGCCGGGGCCCTGGTCATGACGGTGTGGGTCCTGGGCCTCTACGGCTTCAACCTCTCGGCGCTGCTCGGCGGCTCGGTGGACAACGCCGTGGCCGGCCGCGACGTGCTCGCGCCCGGTGCGCAGTACGGCGCGACCAGCGTCTCCAAGCTGGACTTCGTCTCGCTGGGCCTGGCCCTGGTGCTCGGGACGGCGGGCCTGCCGCACGTGCTGATGCGCTTCTACACGGTGCCGACGGCGAAGGACGCCCGTCGCTCGGTGGTCTGGGCCATCTGGCTGATCGGCATCTTCTACCTGTTCAGCCTGGTCATCGGTTACGGCGCCGGCGCCCTGGTCGGCCCGGAGACCATCCTCGGCGCACCGGGAGCGGTCAACGCCGCGGCGCCGCTGCTGGCCTTCGAGCTCGGCGGCACGGTGCTGCTGGGCATCATCGCCGGTGTCGCGTTCGCGACGATCCTGGCCGTGGTCGCCGGCCTGACGATCACCGCCTCGGCGTCCTTCGCGCACGACGTGTACGCGTCGGTCCTCAAGAAGGGCCAGGTGTCGCCGAACGGGGAGGTGCGGGTCGCCCGCATCACCGCCATCGTCATCGGCGCCGTCGCGATCGGCCTGGGCATCCTGGCGCTGCAGGCGGGGCTGAACATCGCCTTCCTGGTGGCGCTGGCGTTCGCGGTGGCGGCCTCGGCGAACCTGCCGACCATCCTCTACACGCTGTTCTGGAAGCGGTTCACCACCCGTGGCGCCCTGTGGTCGATGTACGGCGGGCTGCTCGCCTGCATCGTCCTGATCATCTTCTCGCCGGTGGTCTCGGGCGGGGCGGTCAACCCGACGACGGGCAAGAGCACCTCGCTGCTCCAGGACGTCGACTTCTCCTGGTTCCCGCTGAACAACCCGGGCCTGGTGTCGATCCCGCTGTCCTTCTTCCTCGGCTGGCTGGGCACCGTGCTCTCCAAGGAGAAGCCGGACGCACCCAAGTGGGCCGAGCTGGAGGTCCGGGCGCTCACCGGGATCGGTGCGGAGAAGGCCGTCCAGCACTGAAGAAGGACCACCCTTCCCCCCACGCCTCGCTCCGCTCGGCGCGGGACCCTGAAGGGTGGCCGTTCCAGCACCTCGCCAGGCGCGCGTCCCCGTTCGCGGGGGCGCGCGCCTCGCGCGTTCCCGGGGAGGACCAGCTGAGCTGGTCGTCCGCGGTCCTGGCTCACCACCGGGAGTGATTCAGGACCCGCAACGGTCAGCTGGGCTGATCACCGGGGGAGGAGTCCAGGCGGCGGCCGGGCTGGGGCAGCGTCGGGGGCCGGGACGACGGGGTGGACCACCGTGAGCGGGACGGCGGGGACGGACACGTGCAGGGGGCCCTCCTCGGGGAGGGCGGCCCGCCGGCCGGTGGCCGGGTCGTGGGCCGACCCGGTCACCGGCGCGGCGACGGCGCAGGTGGGACGGGGTCAGGACCTCACTTGAGCATGTCCTTGGCCTTCTGGAGCAGCGACTGCCCCGGCATCTGCGGGGTGGAGAACAGCCGCGGGTCGCCGGGCGGGAGGATCGGGGCGTCCGCGGTCGCCTCGATCGGGCGGGCGCGGAACTCCGAGCGACCGTCGACCGACGGACCCGACGCCCACCGGCCGGCCGAGGCCTCGGGGCCGTCGGAGGCGTCGACGAAGGTGTAGCCGAGGTCGCCGACCTCCTCCTCCAGTGGGAAGGCCTCGGGCACCGGGATGCCCTCGATCCCGTCGGACTTGAGCTCCTCGGTCGCGGCCAGCCACTGCTGCTGGTGCATGTGGTCGCGGGTGATGAGGAACCGCAGCATGTCCTTGACCCCGGGGTCGTCGGTCATGTTGTAGAGCCGGGCCACCTGCAGCCGGCCCTGCATCTCGGCGGTGGCGTTGTACATGAAGTCGGCCATGAGGTTGCCGCTGGCGGTCACGTACGCGCCGGTCCACGGGTTGCCCATGCTGTCCATGTAGGACGCGGCCTGACCGTTCTGGATGAGGTGCTGCGGGTTGTGCTGCCCGTAGCCCGCGGCGGCCTCCTTGGTGCGGTCGGCCGCGTCGGGCTTGAGCGGCGCGTGGTCGAGCAGCCGGTCGATCATCGTGATGATCATCTCGACGTGCGCCAGCTCCTCGGTGCCGATGGCCAGCAGCATGTCCTTGTACTTGCCGGGCAGGCGGCAGTTCCAGCCCTGCAGCAGGTACTGCGTGGCGACCGTCATCTCGCCCCACTGGCCGCCGAGGATCTCCTGCATCTTGCGGGCGAAGTCCGGGTCGGGACCGTCGGGCTTGGCCTCGTACTGCAGGGCGTGGTTGGGCGTGAACACTGGGGTCTTCCTCTGATCGGACACTGCGTCGTCGCGACCACCGCCGATGCGGTGACACCAGGGATCTGCCCGCGCCCGGTGGCCCACCCGTGCCGAGCCCTGGCCCGGCGGTGCCAACCTCGCTCCTGCCGGGCCCGCACCCGGCCGCGGGGCCCGCGGCCTCGGCGGCGTTGATCATGGGCTCGTTGTCGGCGACACGCGACGACACGCCGCGACGGGGGGCAACACCCCCATGATCACGCTGAGGTAGCCGGGGTAGCCGGGGTATCCGCGGTGCGGTCCGGAGGACCGCGGTGTCATCGATCGGGGAGTTGCACGGTCAGCGTCAGCGACGCGCCGTCCTCGGCCCACACGATCCGGCCGCCGAGCTCGCCGGTCTGCCGTCGCACCGACCACAGCCCCAGGCCGGTGAGGTCCGGTGGCGGGGAGTCGGTGCGCAGGTGCCCGAGCAACCGCTCCGGGCGGACGACGGCCTGCGTCAGCGCCAGGTCGACCCAGCCGGACCGACATCGGACCGCCAGCCGGACCTCGGCGCCGTCCCCGTGCCGGTGCGCGTTCTCCAGCAGGTTGGTGAGGATGCGCTGGACCCGGGCGTCGGCGACGGCGACGTCCTCCGCGCCGGGTCCGAGCCGCACGCTCAGCTGGGCGGAGGGCAGCCCGGAGGCGGCCACGGACGCGCGGACGACGTCGCCCAGCCGGCGCGTCCCCCGCCCCAGCGGCGCCGCCCCACCCGTGGCCGCCGCCGTCCGCAGCATGGAGGCCAGGTGGGCGGTCTGCGCGCGGGCCAGCCCCAGCACCTCAGCAGGGTCGGCCGCCGGTCCGGCCGGCCGCTCCAGTGCCCCCAGCAGCGCCTCGAGCGAGGCCAGCGGCGAGCGCATGTCGTGGCACAGCGCCCGCACCAGGGCCTCGCTGGGCTCCTGCGCCTCCCCGCCGTCCGGCCGCGCCGGCGCCCGGCGCCGCAGCAGGCGGCGCAGGGTCGGCAGCGCGCCGTGGGACCCGAGGGACGTCGAGGGGTTCGCAGCCAGGGTCATGGGCACCTCCGTGGTGCGTCCGGTCAGCAGCGCCGGCGCAGCTGCCGGTCAGGGGAGAGATGGAGCCGAGCGACGCCGGTGCTGAGCGCCGTCCGCACGTCGACGTCGTGCTCGTCGACGACCACCCGTTGTTCAGCCGGGGCCTGGCCCTGCTGCTGCCGGGGGTGAGCGAGGGGCGGGTGCGCGTCGTGGCGACGACCGACGACGCCTCCGCGGCCGCGGCGATGGTGCGCCGGCACCACGCCGACGTCGCCGTCGTGGACCTGCACATGCCGCCGCCCGGCGGCACGCGGGCGATCGCGGCGATCCGCCGCGCGGACCCGACGGTGCGGATCGTGGCGCTGTCCGGTCAGGCCGAGGAGCACGCCGTCCTGGAGGCGCTGCGCGCCGGCGCGGCCGGCTACCTGCCCAAGACCGCCGACCCCGAGGCGCTGGTGCGCCCGCTGCTGGCCGTGCTCGACGGCTGGTCGGTGATCCCCGAGGACCTGCTGCGCCGGCTGCTCGAGGACTCCGCACCCACCGGGGAGCAGGGCCTCGCCGATCGGCTGACCGCCGACGAGCGCCGGCTGTGGCGGCTGGTGGCCGACGGCGCGAGCACCGTGGAGATCGCCACCACCCTGCACGTGTCCGAGCGGACGGCGAAGCGGCTGGTGGCCGCGCTGCTGCGCACGCTGGGCGTCGCCACCCGCGTCGAGGCCGCGGCGCTGGCCGGGCGCGTGCACCTGGGCGGTGGCGGCAGGCAGGGCTGAGTTCCGCACCGGTGCAGGTCCGCATCCCATCGCCCCCCGGCTACCCGCGACGGTGATCGACACGCGCGGTGCGGGCGGGCGGCTGCCGGATGGCTCAGGGAGCCAGCGTCCCCGCCCAGGTCCCCGACGACGCCGCCGCGGTGAAGCCGGGCACCTCCGCGGCGGCCATGTCCACTGCGGCGTAGCCCCCGCTGCCGGCCCCCACGCAGGCGACGACGGTGGCGAGCCCGGCCCGCCGCTGGAACACGCTCTGCCGGACCTGCCAGCCCACCACGGCCCGGCGCTGCAGCACGGCCTGCTCGCGCACCAGCCAGCCGCTGCGGACGCTGAACGACCGCGGCCCGGCGCCGTGGCCGAGGGCGCGGTACCGGCCGATGCCCATCGGGACGCCCAGCACGGTGAGGACGACGCCGACGACCGGCACCCACCACCACCCGAGGGCGGCCGCCGCCCAGACCCCCGCGGCGGTCACCAGCAGCCCGGGGGCCAGAGCCCGCACCAGCCGGCGGCGCAGGGCGGCGGGCGGGTGGCCGGTCAGCGGGCCGGGGTCCTCGACCAGCCGGCCGACCAGCCGCAGCGCCTCGGTGCGCGGGCCGAGCGGCAGCAGCTGACCGCGCCGGTTGGCCTGGCCGAGGCCGGTCACGAGGGCGGTGACCCGGGCCGCGCGCACCCACCGCATGCCCAGGCCCTCGCTGAGCGTGCCGCCCCGGATGCGGTCGACCTCCAGCTCGGTGTGCCGCCGGGTGAGCAGCCCGCGGACGGCGACCAGCGAGCCGCCGCGCCGCACCAGGCGGTAGCCCCAGTTGACGACGGCCGCCCCGACCACCGCGGCCACGGCGAGCAGCGGCACCGCGGCGACCAGCCCGGCGACGAGGAGGTGCGGCGAGGGCTCGGGACCCGTGAGGTCCGGGACGACGGCGTCGGGGAGCTCCTGCACCAGCCGGGACAACGTGCCGACAGCGGCCAGCGGCACGACGAGGTAGCTGCCGACCAGCGGCGCGTAGAGCAGCCAGCGGGGCTCGAAGCGGGAGAGCTCCTCCTCGACCGGCGGCTCGGGGGCCTGCGCGTCCTCCGGTGCCGGCACCCCGGCGGGACGGCGGCCCAGCAGCCGCGCGCGCAGCCGGTCACCCTCGGCGCGGGGGACGCCGTCGACGACGAGCTCCTCCTCGTTCGCCCCGACCGAGCCGGCCGCGGCGTCGATGCGGACCCGCACCAGCCCGAGCAGCCGGTGCAGCGGCGGGGCCTCGACCTCGACGCCGCGGATCCGGTCGTTGGGCACG
>DASQXT010000318.1:0-6346 GCA_035639575.1 Geodermatophilus sp. | reverse complement strand
GCACGTCCCGCACTGCACCACCCAGCTCGAGGCCGCGCTCGAGGGGTTGACCGCCGAGCAGGTCACGAGCCCGGGAGACGGCACCGGCATCGTGATCGCGTACGAGCCGGTGTGGGCGATCGGCACCGGCGAGGTCGCCACGCCCGAGGACGCTCAGGAGGTGTGCGGTGCCCTACGGCCACGGCTCGCCGAGCGTTTCGGCGCCGAGACCGCCGGGGTCGTCCGTATCCTCTACGGCGGGTCGGTGAAGGCCGCGAACACGGCCGGGATCCTGGCCGGGCCGGACGTCGACGGTGCACTCGTCGGTGGCGCCAGCCTGGACGCCGACGAGTTCGCGCAGATCTGTCGGACAGCCGCCGACGGCAGCTGACCGCCGCCGCCGGACGGGCGGGGAGCGGGTGGGGTGGACAGCACGCTGGAGCGGGGCCCCGCCTGGGCGCGGGGCACCCGCGGCCGGGTGGCCGGCATCGTCGCCGTCGTCCTGCTGGTGGTCGGAGTGGCGGTCAGCTGCGCCAACGCCGGTGAGGACAGCGCCACGCTCCCCGTCTTCGGCGGTGGCCCGGACACCGGCGTCACCGGCGTCCGGGCGCCGTCCGAGGCCGCCGGCGGCACGCTGCGGGTGGTGACCGGCGAGGTCGACAACCTCGACCCGCAGCGCTCCTACCTCCCCGGCGTGTGGAACCTCATGCGGCTCTACACCCGCACGCTGGTCAGCTACTCCTCCGAGCCCGGCCGCACCGGCGAGCTGGTGCCCGACCTCGCCACGGACCTCGGCACCACGCCGGACGGCGGCACCACCTGGACGTTCACGCTCCGCGAGGGCGTCCGATTCGAGAACGGCGCGCCGATCACCTCGCGCGACGTCAAGTACGGCATCGAGCGCTCGTTCGCCTCGGACGTCGTCGTCGGTGGCCCCACCCGCGTGGTCGAGCTGCTCGACGACCCGGGGAACCCCTACGCCGGGCCGTACCAGGACGAGACCCCCGGCCGGCTGGGGCTGGCCTCGGTCGAGACCCCCGACGACCGCACGATCACCTTCCGGCTGCGCTCGCCGCAGCCGGATTTCCCGTACGTGATGGCGCTGCCCTCGAGCAGCCCGGTCCCGGCCGACAGCGACACCGGTGCCGACTACGGCGGCGACCCGGTGTCCTCCGGCCCGTATGCAGTCGCCACGCGCGACGACGTCACCGGCATCGTGCTCGAGCGCAACCCTCAGTGGGACCCGGCGACCGACGAGGTCCGCACCGCGCTGCCCGACCGGGTCGTGGTGCGCACCGGGCTGAGCGGTGTGGAGCGCGACCAGGCGCTGCTGGCCGGGTCGGCCGACGTCGACATCTCCGGCGCCGGCATCCAGGCCCCGACGACCGCCCGGCTGGGCGAGGACACCGGCGGGGACGTCCCGCTGGTCGACCGCATCGACGAGGTGACGAACAACGTCGTCCGGCTGCTCGCGCTGCCGACCGACGTCGCGCCGTTCGACGACCCGGCCTGCCGGGCCGCGGTCGCCGCCGTGGTGGACCGCGCCGCCGTGCAGGAGGTGCTCGGCGGGCCGACGGAGGCGGAGCGCACCTCGCAGCTGTGGCCGCGCGGTGTGGAGGGCGGGCCGGAGGAGCCGGACCCGACGCCCGACCACGCCGCGGCGGAGGAGGACCTGGCCACCTGCGGGCAGCCGGAGGGCTTCGGCACCGTACTCGCCGTCCCGGACGCCCCGACCGGTGTGGCCGTCGCCGAGGAGGTGGCCGAGCAGCTGTCGGGCGTCGGCATCCGGGCCGAGGTCCGCCCGCTGGACGCGCCCAGCTTCTACGCCACCGAGGTGGGCAACCCCGACCGGGTCCGCGACAACGGCATCGGCATCGTGCTGGCCACCTGGACCGCCGACTTCCCGACCCCCGGCTCGTTCCTCGTGCCGCTGGTCGACGGCCGGTCGGTGAGCACCGTCGGCAACACCAACTTCGCCCGGCTCGCCGACCCCGCGATCGACGGCCTCATCGACGCCGCGCGCGCCGCCGCCGGTGACCCGGAGGCGGCCCGCGCCGCCTGGCGGGAGGTGGCGACCGCCGCCACCGCCACGGGCGCGTACGTGCCGCTCGCCGAGTCGCGGGTGCAGCTGCTGGCCGGCCAGCGGCTGCGCAACGGCGTGGTGATGGGCCCGTACACGGGCTACGACCTCGCGACCGCCGGCGTCCGCTGACAGCCCGGGGAGCATCGCAGCGAGCGCCGGCGAGCGAGCAGCGGACCCGGGCGCGGAAGCGGACCGTGTGCACAGCCGCTGACCCCCTCGGGGACACCGGGTGGCCGGGGACACGGGCGGCTCGGCGGCCCACCGCGGCCGGTCGGTTACCCTCGGAGCATGGTCGAGCTGGTCCTCAACGTGCTGCTGGTGCTCGCCAGCGTGCTCCTCGTGGTGCTGATCCTGCTGCACCGCGGCAAGGGCGGGGGCCTGTCCTCGATGTTCGGCGGCGCGGTCTCCTCTCAGCTGTCCGGCTCCTCGGTGGTGGAGAAGAACCTCAACCGGCTGACGATCTTCATCGGCCTGATCTGGGCGATCTGCATCGTCGGCCTGGGCATCCTGCTCAAGGTCTGAACAAGGACCCCGTCCTCCTCACCGCTCGCAGGCTCGCGGCGAGCCTCTGGACGGGGCCGTTCCAGCACCTCACCCCGCTCGGGACGGGACCCCGACGCGGGGCCGTTCCCGCACGTCACCACGCACACCCCAGGACCCGGGGGATGCCCAGGTCACCGGGACCAAAGTCCTCTCCGCGGCAAGATCCAGGCCATAGACTGCCCCGGCGGCCACTCGTCGCCGCAGATCGCCGAGACGCAGGGGGCACTGGTGGCTGGTGGTAACGCGATCCGGGGGACGCGGGTGGGAGCGGGCCCCATGGGCGAGGCCGAGCGCGGCGAGGCAGCGCCCCGCCGCCGGGTGCCGTTCTGGTGCGCCCAGGGCCACGAGACGCAGGTGTCCTTCGCCTCGGACGCCGAGGTCCCCGAGCTGTGGGACTGCCCCCGCTGCGGCCTGCCGGCCGGCCAGGACCAGGCGGCGCCGCCCCCCGCGCCGCGTACCGAGCCCTACAAGACCCACCTGGCCTACGTCCGTGAGCGGCGCAGCGACGCCGACGGTGACGCCCTCCTCGAGGAGGCGCTGGCCAAGCTGCGGGCCCGCCGCGGCGCCTGAGGACCCCGTCCTCCACCCTGCGCGAGCCCGGGAGGCGGCCACCCCCTGAGGCCGATGCCCTGCCCGCAGGCGGTCGCGGCGGATGGCGGGGAGCGTCACCGCGGGCTCCACGGGGAGGGCCGACGGCCCGGCCTTCAGCTCCGCCGGTCGAGCTCCGCAGCGGCCTCGGCGTCCAGCAGCCACCGGGTGGCCCGGCGTCCGTGCACCCCGGCTGCCGGCAGCTCGTCCGGTGTCGTGCCGGCGGTCAGCGCCCGCGCCACGGCCGGTGCCTTCGCCGAGCCGGAGACGAGCAGCCACACCTCCTCGGCCGCGTTGATCGCGGGGAAGCCCAGGCTGACCCGGGTGGGTGGCGGCTTGGCGCAGTCGCGCACCGCGAACACCGTGCGCTCATCGGAGACCGCAGGCGTCCCCGGGAAGATCGACGCGACGTGGCCCTCCGGGCCCATGCCCAGCAGCAGCACGTCGATGCGGGGGAGCGACCCGCCCTCCGGTGCCGCGGCGGCCAGCTGCTCGGCGTACCAGGCGGCAGCGTCCTCGGGCTCGGCGAACCCGGCGTCCGAGGCCGGCATGGCGTGCACCCGCTCCGCCGGGACGCGGGCCGGGTCCAGCAGCGCTCGCCGGGCCCCGAGCTCGTTGCGCTGGTCGTCGTCGGCCGGGACGAAGCGCTCGTCGCCCCACCAGACGTCGACGGTGGTCCAGTCCACCCGCTCCCGCGCCGGCTCGCGGACCAGGTCGGCGACCCGCTCGAGGACGGCGGTGCCGATGCCCCCGCCGGTGAGGACGACCGACGCCGTCCCGTGCACCGCCTGCGCCGCCGCCAGCCGGGCGACCAGCGCCGCGGCGACCGCGCGGGCCAGCCGGTCGGCGTCGGGCTCGACGACGACGTCCGGCACAGGCCGGCCCTGCTCGGCCAGGCGGGCGGCGATCCGGTCCCCGGGAGGCAGCGTCACGGGACGACCTGCCCGGCGTCGCGGGCGCCCTGGTCGGGGTCGTCCACGCCCTGCTGGGCGACCTCGTCGGTGCCCTCCGAGTCCGGTGGGACGGCGGGGAGCGTCTCCCCGCCGCTGCCGGCGTTCTCCTCGGCGGGGTCGAACCACACGTACTCGCGCACGGGCGAGCGGTACGCCAGGTCCGGGACGCCGGTCGTGGCCTCCAGCGCGTCGGCGAACGGCTCGTCGGGGTCCAGCCGGCGCAGCTCCTCGCCGACCAGGTCGCCGAGCTGCCGGTCGGGCAGGGCCACGGTCGCCTCGGGCCGGTAGGGCTGGTGGATCACCGCACCACCGCGCCGGTCGGCCTCCACGCGCACCTCCTCGTCCTGGTCGAGCTCGAGCACCACGGCCGAGACGCCGCTGGGGCCGGGGCGTCGCTCGCCGGACACCACCGGGATCTCGCAGCCGCAGCGCGCGCTGAGCCAGCCGGCCAGCAGCAGCGCGGTCGCGTGCCCGGGGTCGCCCTCCACCCGGCCGCCGAGCACCCGGACGGCGTCCCCGCGGCGCCCGGACACCGAGTCGATCGTCGAGGTGAGCGTGGACCGCCACGGCGTGCTGCGGGTCCAGGCCAGGTCGGTGTCGCCGGGCGCGTAGTCCTCGGCGCGGGCGCACAGCGCCGCCAGCTGGTCCTCGGCCAGCGAGCTGTCGGTGATCCGCCGGTCGGCGATCACCGCCAGCGCGTCGGTGGCGAGCTGGTCCGGCGGGGTGCCGTGCCACCAGGTCACCACGGGCGCGTCGGCGGCCAGCAGCGGCAGCACGACCGACTCGGCGTGCAGCGCCAGCCGGCCGTACATGCGCATGACCACGGCCTCGCCCGGGCCGAGCCGCCCGCCGATCAGCACCTCGGCGTCCAGCCGCGGGGTCGGCGCCTCGATCTGCCGGCGGACGACGATCAGCAGCCGGCAGGGGTGCTGCTCGGCGGCGGCGGTCGCGGCCTCCTCGGCCTCGGCCACCCGGTTCTCGTCGGCCACGACCACGAGGGTCAGCGCGACGCCGGAGAGCACCGCGCCGCCGGTGCGCCGCTGCGCGGCGAGCTCCTTGACCACCGCGGAGCCGGTGGTGTCCCACAGGGTCGTCATCGGGTTCCCTCCTGTCGGGCGGCCGCAGCCGGTACCCGCCTCACGGACGCCGCCACCGGCGGCCCTCGACGGCGAGCATCTCGTCGGCCGCCCGCGGCCCCCACTCACCGGCCCGGTACGGCTGCGGCGTCGTCCCGGCCCAGAACTCCTCGAGCGGGTCGATCACCGACCACGAGGCCTCGACCTCGGCGTTGCGGGGGAACAGCGTGGCGTCCCCGAGCAGGACGTCGAGCAGCAGCCGCTCGTAGGCCTCGGGGCTGGCCTCGGTGAACTGCTCGCCGTAGAGGAAGTCCATCGACACGTCGCGGACCTCCATCACGCTGCCGGGCACCTTCGACCCGAACTTGAGGGTGACCCCCTCGTCGGGCTGCACGCGCACGACCAGCTGGTTGTGGCCCAGCTCCTCGGTGTCGGTGTCGGCGAAGGGCAGGTGTGGCGCGCGCTTGAACACCAGCGCGATCTCGGTGACCCGCCGCGGCAGCCGCTTGCCGGTGCGCAGGTAGAATGGCACGCCCGCCCAGCGCCGGGTCTCCACGCCCAGCCGGACGGCGGCGTAGGTCTCGGTGGTGGAGTGCGGGTCGACGCCCTCCTCCTGCCGGTAGCCGGTGGCCCGCTGACCGGCCAGCCACCCCTGCTCGTACTGGCCGCGGACGGCGAAGGTCTCGAGGTCCTCGGGCAGCGAGATGGCGCGCAGGACCTTGAGCTTCTCGGTGCGGATCTCCTCGGCGGAGAACTCGACCGGCTCCTCCATCGCGGTCAGCGCGAGCAGCTGGAGGAGGTGGTTCTGCAGCACGTCCCGCGCGGCGCCGGTCTTCTCGTAGAAGCCGGCCCGCCCGCCGATGCCGACGTCCTCGGCCATCGTGATCTGCACCGAGTCGACGTGGTGGCCGTTCCAGATGGGTTCGAACAGCGTGTTGGCGAACCGCAGCGCCAGCAGGTTCTGGACGGTCTCCTTGCCCAGGTAGTGGTCGATGCGGAAGACGTCGTCGGCGCTGAACACCGAGTCGACCAGAGCGTTGAGCTCGCGGCTGGAGGGCAGGTCGGTGCCGAACGGCTTCTCGACGACGACCCGCCGCCAGCGGTCGGCGGTGCTCTCGGCCATG
>DASQXT010000317.1:0-5030 GCA_035639575.1 Geodermatophilus sp. | reverse complement strand
CCGCCGATGACGAACCAGACGAAGGAGGTGGCCAGGTACATCAGGCCGATGGTCTTGTGGTCGGTGGTCCGCAGCAGGTTCGAGAGCCGCGAGCCCTTCTCCGCCTGGTGAACCGGGCTCGGCCGGCTCACGATCGGCGCCGGTGCGATCGTCACGGCCGCAGCTTAGACGGTTCCTGCGACGCGCCTCCTGCCGACGCCGGAGGCGCGCCGTCCCGGCGTGCACCACCGCCCCGGGTGCGTTGCCGAACCGTGACCTGGCAGGTCTCCCGGTCAGCCGCCCCGGGTCCAGGTCGTCACGTCGACCGACACGGTGACCGGCGTCCGTTCGGGCAGCCCGGCCACGGCCGCCGCCAGCCCCTCGGGCGTCAGGTGCCGGGCGTGCGGACCCATGCCGACCAGCGTCGTGACCGCCGCGCGGTCCAGCTGCAGCCGCTCCCGGTGCCCCGCCGCGGCGACCGGGCGCAGGTGCGGCTCGAGGGTCGCCGACAGCCGGCGGGCCTTGTCGGGGTCGACGCGCAGCAACCCCAGCGGCTCGACCAGCTCGGCGAGGTGGTCGGCGGCCGGGGTGACGACGACCAGCCGCCCGCCCGGCCGCAGCACCCGCGCGGTCTCCGGGCCGTTGCGCGGGGCGAAGACCACCAGCACCCGGTCGACGGCGGCGTCGCGCACCGGCAGCCGGGCCCAGGCGTCGCCCACCACCGCCAGGCCCCCCGGGTGCGCGCCGGCCGCGCGGCGGGCGGCGTACCGCGAGGAGTCCAGGACCACCCCGACCGCTCCGGGCAGCCGGTCGAGGACGCCGGCCAGGTGGTGCCCGGTCCCCCCACCGAGGTCGAGCAGCGCGCCGGGCGGGCCGTCGTCCCCCACGGCGACGGCGTCCGCCAGCGCGCGGGTCACACCGGCGTAGTGGCCGGCGGCGAGGAAGGCGACGCGGTCGGCGACCATCGCCGCGGAGTCGCCGGACGGCGGGACGTGCCCGGGCGGGAGCAGCGTGACGTGCCCCTGCCGCGCCCGGTCGAAGGAGTGCCCGGCCGGGCAGACCAGCCCGGCGTCATCGGCGCGCACGGCCAGGGGCGCCCCGCAGACCGGGCAGGCGAGCAGCTCGACCGCCCCCGGGGGCCACGGCCGGCGGCGGCTCACCGGCTCGCAGCCGGGTCGGCCGCCCGCGGGGCGCCACGGGAGGACGCCTCGGCCGCGCGGCCCGGGACGACGCCGACCGCCAGGGTCGCCGCCACGGCGCCGGCCGCGAACGCCGCCGGGTAGCCGGGACCGCTGTCGACGAGCAGCGCGGCCAGCGGCACGGTCAGGGCGGCGGAGAGGTTCTGCGCGGTGTTGTGCGCGCCCAGCGCCCGCCCGGCCCAGGCGCTGCCGGCCTGCTCGGCGACGGAGGTGAACGCGATCCCGTTCGGGCTCACCGTCACGACGGCGGAGCACACGACGGCCACGGCGACGGCGGCCGGGGCGAGGACGTCCGGGGTGAGGACGGCGACGACGGCCAGCACCCCGACGACGGCGGCCACCGCGACCGAGACCAGGCGCAGCGGTCGCACCCGGCTGCCCACGCGGTCGGACCACGCGCCCGCACCGAGCCGCGCGGCCGCCCCGCCGAACTGGGTGACCGCGAGCAGCGTGCCGGCCCCGGCGGTCGACCAGCCGGCCCCCTGGACGAGGAAGTCGAAGCTGAAGGCCGCCACGACGAACTGCGGGACGACCAGCAGCGTGCTGGCCGCGTGCACCCGCCACAGCACCGGCGAGCGGTAGGGCGAGGTCGCCCGGGGCGCACCCGGGGCCGGCTCGGGCCGCGCCGGGTCGCGCACCAGTGCCCCCACGAGGACGGCGGTGACCGCGCAGCCGGCGGCGAGCGCGGCGAACGCCGTCCCCGGGCCGTCCTCGGCCAGCCGCGGCAGGGCGAAGGCCGCCAACCCCACGCCGATCGGCTGGCCGGCCTGGCGCACCCCCATGGCCAGGCCGCGTTGCGAGGCGGGGAACCAGCCGAGCACCAGGCGCCCGCTGGCCGCGTGCACCGAGGCGCTGCCGGCACCGGCGAGCAGCAGCCACAGCCCCGTGGCGACCGGGGTGTCGGCCAGGGCGGCGCCGGTCATGGCGGCCGCGGCGACGCCGAGCCCGGCGCTGAGCACCACCCGTTCGCCGTACCGGTCGGCCGCCGCGCCCCAGGCGAGCAGGGTCAGCACGAGGCCGGCCGTGGGCGCGCTGACCAGCAGGCCGATCGCGGCGAGGGAGAGCCCCTCCTCGCGGAGGGCGACGGTGAGGAAGGGCAGCCCGTTCTGGACCGCGCACGCGGCGACCAGCCCGACCAGGCTGACCCCGAGGTGGCGCCAGCGTGCCGTGCCTCTCGTGCTGCCGCCGGTGGCCGCCCTCACCTCACGACCGGGTGGAAGGTCACGTCGCGCAGCACGCCGTCGTCGGCGACCGCGGTGACGAAGGTGCCGTGCGGCTGCCGGCGCCGGTCGGTGGGTGAGCCGGGGTTCACCAGGCGCAGGCCGGTGTCGGCGGTGGTGTCCCAGGGGATGTGGCTGTGCCCGAACACCAGCAGGTCGGCGTCGGGGAAGCGGGCGGCGCAGCGGGCCTCGCGGCCGCGTCTGTCGCCGGTCTCGTGGACGACGGCCAGCCGGATGCCGCCGATCTCGGCGCGGGCGACCTCGGGCAGCCGCTCGCGCAGCGGGCCGTGGTCGTTGTTGCCGTGGACGGCGACCAGCCGGGAGGCGCGCTCCTCGAAGCGGTCGAGCAGCGCGACGTCCACCCAGTCGCCGGCGTGCACGACGACGTCCGCGGCGTCGATGGCGGCCCACAGCGCGTCGGGGAGGTCGCGCGCCCGCTTCGGGACGTGCGTGTCCGCGGTGAACACCAGGGATGACGGCACCCGGACATGGTCGCAGGCGGCCACCGCCCCCGGACGCCGCTGTGGTGGGCGGTGGTTCCGACCTCAGCGTCCGCGCGCGGCGAGGGCCCTGAGGCGCTCGTTGTACGCGGCGAGCTCGGCGTCCTGGTCGCGCTCGGCGACCCGGTCGAGCCGGCGGGCCTTCCGCTGCTCGGACCCCATCCAGGCGAACAGCACCAGCGCCATGACGAAGACCGTCGGGACCTCACCGAAGGACCACGCGATGCTGCCGGCGGTCTTCTGGTCCGCCAGCACGTCGACGCCCCAGCCTGCGGGCGGGTCGGCGAACGTCTCCACGACCAGCGAGCTGGCCATGAGGATCGCGACGCCGAAGAAGGCGTGGAACGGCATCGGGATGAGCAGCTCGAGCATCCGGCCCCCGTGGCCCGCCGTCCGGGGCCAGGGGTCCTGGGCCAGGATCGGGCCGAGGAACAGCAGCCCGGTCACCGTGAAGTGCGCCAGCATGAACTGGTGGCCCACCGGGTCGGCCATGAGCGCGTCGAACAGCGGCGTGAAGTAGACGGCGTAGAGGCTGGCCAGGAACAGCGGCAGCGTGAACGCCGGGTGCGTCAGCACGCGGGCCACCCGGCTGTGCAGCGCGTCGAGCAGCAGCGCCCGCGGGACGCCGGCCAGCCGCTTGCCGCGCGGGAGGGTCCGCAGCGCGAGGGTCACCGGGGCGCCGAGCAGCAGCAGGATCGGCACGACCATGGACAGCACCATGTGCTGGGCCATGTGCACGCTGAACAGCACCATGCTGTAGCCGTTGAGCCAGGTGCCGGTCACCGCGAACAGCGCGGCACACCCGGCCACCCAGGAGACCGTCCGCCACCACGGCCAGGCCACGCCCGTGCGGCGCAGCAGCAGGACGGCGACGAGGTAGCCGACGAGCCCGAGCAGGCTCAGCACCGCCAGCCACGACCAGCCGTCGAGGTGCGGCAGGAACACCCGCCCCCAGGTCGGCGGCTCCGCGGGCACCCACATGCCCGAGTGATGACCGTGGTCCACCGCTGCCTCCCGCCCTGCCGTGCGCCTGCACCCCCACTGTC
Source organism: Geodermatophilus sp. (assembly GCA_035639575.1). Lineage (GTDB taxonomy): Bacteria > Actinomycetota > Actinomycetes > Mycobacteriales > Geodermatophilaceae > Geodermatophilus. The sequence continues at coordinate 1,086 of DASQXT010000317.1, read as the reverse complement.
CCACCTGGCGACGTGGTGGAACGGCCCCCTCGCAGGGCCCCGCGCCGAGCGGAGCGAGGGTTGGGGGCGAGGGGGTCCTTCGACGAGCGGTGAGGGGCAGAGGGGTCCTTCGACCTCAGTCGTGGACCGGCGCCTCGTGGCCGGCGTGCGCCTCGGCCTCCAGCTGGAAGGTGCAGTGCTCGACGTCGAAGTGGTCCCCCAGGCAGGCACACAGGGCGTCGAGCACCCGCCCGCCGTGGCCGTCGGCCAGCGCCTGGTCGCTCACGACGACGTGCGCGGAGAGCACCGGCAGGCCCGAGGTGATCGTCCAGGCGTGCAGGTCGTGGACGCCGACGACGCCGTCCACCCCGAGGACGTGTGCCCGCACGTCGTCGAGGTCCACCCCGTGCGGCGCCGCCTCCAGCAGCACGTCCACGGCCTCGCGCAGCAGCGACCACGCCCGCGGCAGCACCAGTGCGGCGATGAGCAGGGAGGCCACCGTGTCGGCCGGCGTCCAGCCGGTGGTCGCGACGACGACGGCGGCGGTGAGGACGGTGACCGAGCCCAGCGCGTCGCCGAGCACCTCGAGGTGGGCACCGCGGACGGCGAGGGACGCCGAGCGGCCGGAGTGCAGCAGCGCCAGGCCGGCGAGATTGACGACCAGGCCCACCCCGGCGACGGCGAGGACCACGCCGGAGTCGATCTCGGGCGGGTCCCCGATCCGGCGGACCGCCTCCACCACGACGTAACTCGCGACGGCGACCAGCAGCAGCCCGTTGGCGACGGCGCCGAGGATCTCGGCGCGCTGCCAGCCGAAGGTGCGCCGTCCGCGGGCCGGGCGCTGGGCCAGCGAGACGGCCCCGAGCGCCAGGCCGAGGCCCAGGGCGTCGGTGGCCATGTGTCCGGCGTCGGCGAGCAGGGCCAGCGACCCGGAGACCACCGCGCCGGTGATCTCCGCGGCCACCATCGCGACGGTGAGGCCGAGGACGACGGCCAGCCGGCGGCGGTACGCGGCCGAGGCGGTCCCCGAGGGGGCGCCGTGGTCGTGCCCGTGCCCCATCACCACTCCCCCGCCGTCGCATCCCGCACGGTCCGAGTGTCCCGCAC
>DASQXT010000316.1:0-2434 GCA_035639575.1 Geodermatophilus sp. | reverse complement strand
ACGGCCGCACGGGCGGTCTCCACCAGCGCGGCGAAGGCGGCCGGCTCGTTGACGGCCAGCTCGGCCAGCACGCGGCGGTCGAGCTCGATGCCGGCGAGCTTGAGGCCCTGCATGAACCGGTTGTAGGTCATGTCGTTCTGGCGGGCCGCGGCGTTGATGCGGGTGATCCACAGCTTGCGGAAGTCACCCTTGCGGACCTTGCGGTCGCGGTACTGGTAGGTGGCCGAGTGGAGGATCTGCTCCTTGGCCTTGCGGTACAGCCGGGACCGCTGGCCGCGGTAGCCGCTGGCCGCCTCGAGGGTCGTCCGACGCTTCTTCTGGGCGTTGACCGCCCGCTTCACGCGTGCCACTGGAGGGCTCCTTCTCGTCTAGGGGGCGCTCAGAGCCCGAGCAGCTTCTTGAGGCTCTTGGTGTCGGCCGGGGAGATGACCTGGTCCTGGTCGAGCCGGCGCTTGCGACGCGAGGACTTGTGCTCGAACTTGTGCTGGTTGTTGGCCTGCTCGCGCATGAGCTTCCCGCCGCCCGTCACGCGCACTCGCTTTGCGGTGCCCTTGTGCGTCTTCTGCTTCGGCATGTCCTCGGTCCTCGTTCGTGTGTGGCGGCGCCATGGCACGTGGACATCGCGGCAGCTCGGTGGCTGCCGCGACGTCCACCGGTCACGACGCCCGTGCGTCTGGTGGTGCGGTCCTGCTGCGGCCGGCTAGGCCTGCGGGCCCTGCCCCTCGGCGGCCCGGTCGGCCTTGGCCTGCCGGCGGGCGCCGTCGGTCGCGGCCTGGTTCCGGTGCGGGGCGATCACCATGACCATGTTGCGGCCGTCCTGCTTGGGGTTGGACTCCACGACGCCGAGCTCGGAGACGTCCTGGGCCAGCCGCTGCAGCAGCCGGTAACCCATCTCCGGCCGGGACTGCTCGCGGCCGCGGAACATCACGGTGATCTTGACCTTGTCGCCGCTCCGGAGGAAGCGCTCGACGTGGCCCTTCTTGGTCTCGTAGTCGTGCGGGTCGATCTTCAGGCGCAACCGCATCTCCTTGATGACGGTGAGCGCCTGGTTCCGCCGGGCCTCGCGGGCCTTCTGGGCGGACTCGTACTTGAACTTCCCGTAGTCCATGAGCTTGGCGACCGGCGGCCGGGCCATGGGCGCGACCTCGACGAGGTCCAGCTCGGAGTCCTGGGCCAGGCGCAGCGCCTCGCCGATCGGCACGATGCCGACCTGCTCGCCCTCGGGGCCGACCAGGCGGACCTCGGGGACGCGGATACGGTCGTTGATACGGGGCTCGGTGATGGCCTCTCCTCTGCTGCTGCATGGGGAGGGCTCGCTCGGTCACCGGACGCCGACAGGAGAGAGGCCCCACGAGCGACTGCTCGTGGGGCCCACTCGCCGGGGTGCGCCGAGCCGGGGGGCTCGTGCACGCCGCGGGCCCGACCGTGGGTCGGGCTCCGCGATCCGGGACCTGGACACCTCGACGGCGCCAGGTGGGAGCGGGCTCCTCTTGGTCGAGCGGCCCGGGGCGGGGCCGCTCAGTGGTTCGCGCGCCTCGTGTAGCGGGGAGGCACGCAGATACTACAGCGCCGCGGTGGCCGGCGTCATTCCCCGGTCCTTCAGTCCTCGTGGAGCAGCGGCGGAGACGGCGGCTGGTGCGCGCGGCTGGCCGCCAGCAGCGCCCGCAGCCCCTCGACGGCGTCGACGGCGCGGTCGCCGTCGGCGCCCTGCACGGCCAGCACGGCGAACTCGTCGTCGTTGGTCAGCAGCAGCGTCGCCCAGCGGAACCGGCGGTCGAAGCGGATGGCGCGCACCGCCGTCCACGGCACCTCGCGCTCCCCCGCGAGGTTGCGCACCCGGATGCCCCGCTCGTCGGCGTCCACCCGCGGGCGGCCCAGCGCCAGCAGGCCGGCGGCGAGCACCAGGCCGAGCCCGACGACGGCGACCTGGTCGGCCACGGTGAACCGCGCCACGCCGGTCGCGTTCTGCGGCAGCGTCACCCCCACGTAGGTCAGGACGACGGCGACGACGACGGCGGCCGAGGCGCACAGCAGCCGCCACCGGCGGGGGACGGCGGAGACGGCGGGCGGGCCGGGGGTCGACACGGTCCCATGGTCCCAGGCCGGCCCGAGCGCAGAGCGACCCCGCGGGTCCGGACCGACGGGTCCGTGTACGCAGCAGGACTACGCTGGCGCCGGCGCTGCCACCCCGTCCAGATCCGGCGGAGCGGCGGCCGGCCATCGAGAGGTGCACGTGCACCACGACCACCTGGGTCCCGAGCTCCCGTCCGTTCCCGACCTCCCCTTGGCCGATGAGCTGTCGGCGATCTCCGCCCGCGTGTCCGGACTGCTGCTGTCCGAGGAGACGGTGGCCACCGCGCTCGGCCTGGTGAGCTCGATGGCCCTCGGCCCCGTCGCCGGGGCGGTGGGTGCGGGGGTCTCGATCATCGACGAG
>DASQXT010000315.1:0-3642 GCA_035639575.1 Geodermatophilus sp. | reverse complement strand
GGTCTTCGCCGCCTCGTCGGCGGCACCCGGGTCACCGGTCACGTAGAGGCCGGGGATGCCGAGCGCACCGCCGGCGCGGGTGATGTCCATCAGCGAGTTGAGCACCGTGGCCGGGGCCTCGGTCTGCGCGTCCTTGCCGTGACCGCGGGCCTCGAAGCCGACGGCGTCGACGCCGCAGTCCACCTCGGGCTCGCCCAGGATCTCCGCGATCTGGTCCTTGGGGTCGCCCTTCGAGACGTCGACCGTCTCGCAGCCGAAGCTGCGGGCCTGGGCCAGCCGCTGCTCGTTGAGGTCGCCGACGATGACCACCGCGGCCCCGAGCAGGTGCGCGGAGGCCGCCGCAGCGAGCCCGACCGGCCCCGCGCCGGCGATGTAGACCGTCGACCCGGTGCCGACACCGGCGGTCACGCAGCCGTGGTAGCCGGTCGGGAAGATGTCCGACAGCATCGTGAGGTCGCGGATCTTGGCCAGCGCCTGGTCGCGGTCGGGGAACTTCAGGCAGTTCCAGTCGGCGTACGGGACCATCACGTACTCGGCCTGTCCGCCGGTCCAGCCGCCCATGTCGACGTAGCCGTAGGCCGAGCCGGGACGGTCGGGGTTGACGTTCAGGCAGATGCCGGTCTTGCCCTCCTTGCAGTTGCGACAGCGGCCGCAGGCGATGTTGAACGGCACGCTGACGATGTCCCCGACCTGCAGGAACTCGACGTCGTTCCCCTTCTCGATGATCTCCCCGGTGATCTCGTGACCGAGCACCAGACCCTCGGGCGCCGTCGTCCGCCCCCGGACCATGTGCTGGTCGCTGCCACAGATGTTCGTGGCAACCGTCCGGAGGATGACCCCGTGCGGGGTCTTGCGGCCGACGTTGGCCGGGTTGACCCCGGGTCCCTCCTTGAGCTCCAACCCGGGGTACTCGAGGTCCTTGACCTCGACCTTCCCCGGACCCATGTACATGACTGCCTTGTTGCCTGCCACGGAGGATCCCTTTCGTCGGCGCCGGCACGCCTCTGTGCCGGCCGGGGTACCCACCGCCCGGGGGCCCCGGCTGCCTGTTCCTCCCCGTCCGCGACGGTCCTCCGGGGCTCGGAGGCGGGTGGGGGTCCGAGTGTGGTCCGTGCCACCCCCGGTGCGGCTCGGCGGAGGACCCGCCCGGGAGCCGACACGCGGACAGTCACGACGTAGCGTCACAGCCCGTGCTCGTCCTGCTGCCCCCCTCGGAGACCAAGGCCCCAGGCGGGGACGGCGCCCCGCTGGACCTCGCCACGCTGTCCTGGCCCGAGCTGACCGACGTCCGCGCCGGCCTGGTGACCGCGCTGGTCGAGCTCGCCGGGGACCGCCCGGCGGCGCGGACGGCGCTGGGCCTGTCCGCGAAGCAGGACGACGAGGTCGCCCGCAACGCCGCGCTGCGCGTCGCCTCCACGATGCCCGCCCTGGAGCGCTACACCGGCGTCCTCTACGACGCCCTCGACGTGCGGTCGCTGACCCGCGCCCAGCGCGCGCGGGCCGACCGGCGGCTGGCGGTCGGGTCGGCGCTGTTCGGAGTGCTCCGTGGCACCGACCGCATCCCCGCCTACCGGCTCTCGGCCGGCTCGGCGCTGCCCGGCCTGCCGACGCTGCGCACGCTGTGGCGGCCGGCGCTGGGACCGGTGCTCGCCGGCGTCGACGAGCTGGTGGTCGACCTGCGCAGCGGCTCCTACGCAGCGCTGGCCCCGGCGCCCGGCGCGGTGACCCTCGAGGTGCTCAGTGAGCGCCCGGACGGCACCCGGGCGGTGGTCAGCCACTCCAACAAGGCGCACAAGGGCCGGGTCGCCCGGCTGCTGGCCACCACGACCGGCGAGCCGGCGGACGTCGTCCGGCTGCGGGCGCTGCTGCGGCGCGCCGGGTTCCACGTGGAACACGCCGGAGGGAGGGCGCTGACGCTCGTCGTCCCGGCCGAGCAGGCGAAGCGCTGACCGGAACACGGACCGTCGCGGGGAGCGTGATCTGCGTCAGGATCGTTGCAGCCAACCGAGGAGCCATGACATAACTCTGGGGACGCGTGAGCCCGAAGAGCGTGGCTGCCGACGGCCTGGGGAGCCCCCGGCCGGGCGTCGACTGACGAGAGGTACCGGTGGAGGGATCCCCGCGGCAGCGCGGTGTCGTGCGCGCGTCCGACCTCGAGTCGGCCGCGGAGGCGCTGCGCGACGACCTCGCACGCGTCCGCGCCGCCCGCCGGCTCCGCATCGCGCAGGCCGGCTCCCCCGCCGTCGACCGGCTGGTCGAGCTCGCCGCCCGGCTGCTCGGCGCGCAGGCCGGCCAGATCTCGCTGCTCGACGACGTCCAGTCGGTCGCCGGCATCGCCGGGCTGCCGCCGGGCAGCGCCACCCGGGAGACCGGCCTCGCCGACACCGCGTGCTCGCTGGCCGCGACCGGCGCCGACGTCCTGGCCATCTCCGACGCCCGGTCCGACGAACGGGTCGCCCACCTGCCGCAGGTGACCGGTGGGCTGGTCGTGTCCTACCTCGGTGCCCCGCTCTCCGACGGCGAGGGCCACGTCGTCGGGACGCTGTGCGTGTTCGACCCGGTGCCGCGGGAGTGGACCGGGACCGACGCCGCCACGCTGCGCCAGCTCGCCGCCTCGGTGGTGACCGAGCTGGAGTACGCGGCGCTCACCGGCGAGTACGAGCGCCAGCACCTGCGCTGGCGGCTGGCGATGGACGCCGGCCGCGTGGGCACGTTCGACTGGGACCTGCGCACCGGCGAGCTGGTGTGGGACGACCCGCTGATGGCGGTGTTCGGCTACACCCCCGAGGACTTCGACGGCACGATCACCGCCTTCAACCGGCGGCTGCACCCCGACGACCTGCCCCGCGTCAGCGAGGCGCTGCGCGCCTGCATCGACGGCGTGGGCGACTTCGAGGCGGAGTACCGGGTCGAGCGTCCGGACGGCGACACCCGCTGGGTGCAGGCCCGCGGCCGCGCGCTGGCCGGCCCGGACGGTCGGGCCGTCCGGCTGCTGGGCGCCGCGTACGACACCACCGAGGACCGCACCGGCGACGTCCGCGTCACCCGGGTGCTGGAGGCCATGCCCGCCGGCTTCTACTCGCTGGACCCCGAGTGGCGCTTCACCCACGTCAACGCCGAGGCCGAGCGGCTGCTGAGGCGCAGCCGCGAGGAACTGCTCGGCGAGGTCATCTGGACGTCGTTCCCCGCGACGGTGAACACCGTCTGGGAGGAGAGCTACCGCAGCGCCGTCCGGACCGGGCAGCCGGTGAACTTCGACGCGCACTACCCCGCGCCGCTGGACGGCTGGTACGAGGTGCGCGCCTGGCCGACCCCCGAGGGCCTGTCGGTCTACTTCAACGAGGTCACCGAGCGGAAGCTGGCCCGCGAGCGCGCCGACCGCTCCGCGCAGCGACTGGCGCTGCTCGCCCAGGTCAGCGCCGAGCTCGCCGGGCCGCTGGACGCGCGGAGCGCCACCGGCCACCTGCCCCGGCTGGTCGTCCCGACGCTGGCCGAGTGGTGCATCGTCACCGTGGTCGACGCCGACGGCCGCGCCCGCGACGTCGGCTGGTGGCACGCCGACCCCGCCCGGCGCGCGCTGGTCGAGCGCTACGCCGCCGTCCGGCTCGACGCCATGCCGGCCACCTCCCCCGTCGCCCGCGC
>DASQXT010000314.1:0-8846 GCA_035639575.1 Geodermatophilus sp. | reverse complement strand
GAGAGCTCTCGCCTTACAAGCGAGCGGTCGCCGGTTCGATCCCGGCCGCGCCCACCACGCCGCATCTCCTCTGTCGTGCCGGTCCGGCGAGCACCCGAGCCGGCCTCACCACGCCGACACCCGCGACGTCCGGTCGGCGCTGCCCTGCCCCGCCTCGTCCCATGAGTGACGGATCGGTGACGCTCCGGTGACGCCTGCGGGTGTTCACTCTGTCCCTCGAGCGGTCGCTGTGCCGACGCCGCCGAGCGGTGCAGCAGCGGGACACGACTGCCGGGGAGCTCGGTTCCTGCTGCCTGCGGCGAGGCACTCGCCCGTCATCGGAGGGACGCCCAATGACGACGCCGGTGGAATGTGTGATCCTCGACATCCCGAATGGACTCCGTCTCGATCTGCTGGGTCTCGTCGTCGAGATCGGTCGGGTCCGGATCCTGGCTGACCGGGCCGGCCTGCTCGGCGCACTCCTCGCGTCGTTGACGTGCGGCGGCGCCTCGGCGGCGGACAACCTGGAAGCGATGGCGCAGATGCTGCGGACCTCGGACGGATCGGCGGCCGCGGGCAGTCCGCAGCAGGCGCCGGCAGCCCAGTCGGCATCGGCCGGGTAGAGCCGTTCCAACCCTCCTCGCACCGTCTGCAGAGGAGGGGCGGCAATCCCCGCTGGATCGCCGCGCTGCAGGTCCCGGAGGGGCCAGCGGACCCTCCGGGACGTCGGTCCTGAGGCGCTCACGTGGGCACCGCTGTGACTCCTGCACGGTCGGTCTCGTCGAACGGCGCGCGAATGGTCAGCGCAGGTTCGGGTCCTTGCCGGGGAGGTCCGGCCGAGGACCTCCCCGGCAAGGCGGTGCGGCTCGCAGCCGCCGCGATCAGGCCTGAGCGGTGGCCGAGCGGGACCCGATCCGTTCCAGCGCCTGCAAGAGATAGCGCCGGAAGACCTCGTGGTTCTCGCTCATCGGGAAGTGGCCGATGTCCTCCATCTCGATGAAGTGGGCGTTCGTGATGTGTTCGGCGGTCCGACGCCCGTCGTCCGGGGTCGTGAGGTAGTCATAGGTGCCGGTCAGCATGACCACGGGGCACCGTTCCCCGTCGATCTGATCGAGCTTGTCCCGCAGGTCGTGGTCGACCGAGTAGAAGTAGAGGTCGCCCTTGAACGACTCGGAGCCCTGCGTGTAGTAGAACCACGTCTTCCACCGGTCGGCCTCCGGGGACTGCGGGGCCATGAGGTCCCAGACTCCGCTGGCGCACACCTGGGCCGCGTTCGCGTGCGGGTGCTGCCACCAGTCCAGGTAGAAGCCGGGGGAGTAGTCGGCGCCCTCGACGGGGATCACGGCCCGGAATCGGTCGGGATACCGCAACGCCAGCTGCAACGCCACGTTCCCGCCGAAGGACGACCCCATGAAGATCGGTTGGTCGAGTTCCAGTTCGTCGCAGAGGGCGACGATGAACTTCGTGTAGTGCTCGGCGGTCAGCCGGTACTCCTCCTTCCACCACTCCTCGTTCTCGGGTGGGTCGGACTTGCCGTGTCGGGGGAGGTCGTACGCGATGACCCGGTGGTCCCTCGTGATCTCCTCGTCCTCCAGCAGCCCGCGCCACTGGTGGTTGTGGCAGCCCGCAGTGTGCTGGCACACGAGTGGTTGACCACTGCCGTTCTCCAGATAGAAGACCTTGTACTGGGTGTCGTCGACGTCGACGGTCACGTAGCGCCCGGTGACGGGGGAGATCCGTGGCATGGCAGAGGCTCCAGGGAATCAGACGGGGACGTGGACGGTGCGGAGGAGTTCGATCTGGCGGGTGATGCAACGCAGGTTCTGCATGAGGACGAGCACGTCGCCCTCCAGTTTCATGTCACGGCGGAAGGTCGCTGCCCAGATGCCGTGGTACATGGGTGCCGGTATCTCGGTCCCAAATCCGCGCCACGTCTCAGCGCTGGCGCGAATGGCGAACTGGTAACCGACATCGAGTGGGCCGGGGTCCACTGCGATCTCGGCCACCCTGCCCGAGGTCATCCGTACGACGAAGTGGTGGTTCTCCATGTCGAGCAGGTAGCCGCAGGTGAAGTACTTGCCGTGTGCTTGGATTTCCGGGTCGTTGTCGGAGGCGTCGGTGAAGGAACGAACCCACTCCTCGACGGGAACTGTCGAGGAAGACGTGGTGGCTGTCACTGGAGATCTCCTGACCTGACTGTGCCGGACCAGGCGCGGGCGGCGAACGCCGTCGGTCCTGCGGCGCCTGGACCTGGGCGGGTACTCGAGGGTGCCGCGGCGAGCCCACCGGACGGGGCCTCGGGGCGGTCGGACGTGTCGGCGGTACTGGCCCGACGGGTCGGCACCGGACCGGTGGTCCAGTGCGAACTGGGCGCGCAGACCTTGCTGACAGGCCAGGGCGGCGACCGCTCCGAGCACGACGGCTGATCTCGCATCGGGCCTCGATCCGGACGGCTCTGTTCCGGCTGCGGTCTGCGCGACGCTACTCCGGCCCACTCGTGCCCGCACCGGACCGGAGGGCGCTGACCGACCGCTCGCGACACGACGTCCCAACGCGCATCAGGTGGTCGGTCAGGAGGCCGGCACGCCGCTAGGCACCGCTCCACCTGTTGCCAGTCGCGCTGCGCCTGCGAGGTCGTCGGGCTCGGAGCCACGCATCCGCGTGTGGCTGACCCGCTGCGCGACGGTCTCGTGACGAAGCGGTGACGACAACTCCCTAGCTTCGGCGTGTCGCAGAGACGGGCAACCACCGTGGGGGTGTCGTCGATGGCGGACTACGAGAGCCTCCGACGGCGGCACGCGAGCTACGCGATGGCCCAGCTGGACGAGCACGTCGCGCGCCTCGAGTGGCCTCGGGAGCGCATCGCGGCCGAACGCGACCTGCGACTACGTCAACTCATCGGGATCGCGCGGGAGCGATCGCCCTGGCACCGCGACCGGCTGGCCGATATTGATGTGGGGACGTTCTCGGTGTCGCAGCTGGCCGAGCTGGCGCCGATGACCAAGACCGATCTCCTCACCCACTTCGACGACATCGTCACCGATCAGCGGCTCTCTCTGGGGCTGGTTGAGGCTCACCTCGGAGCACTGACGTCGGATGGCTATCTGCTGGGCGAGCACCACGCGATCGCGTCGGGCGGTTCCAGCGGCCAGCGCGGCGTCTACGTCTACGACTGGGCGGGCTGGGCGACCTACTACCTCTCGGCCGCGCGCCACATCACCTCGGACCGCCTCCGCGACCCGGTGCTCGCAGCCGCTCCACGGGTGGAGGCCGTCATCGCGGCGGACAAGCCGGCGCACGCCTCATCGGCGCTCTACCAGACCTTCTCCAATCCAGCGATCACGTCGGTCCGCATCCCGATCTCGCTACCGATGAGCGAGATCGTGGCCCGGCTCAACGATCTCCGACCGACGGCCTTGCGGGGCTACCCCTCCGCGCTCGACCTGCTCGGGTTCGAGGCGCGGGCCGGTCGCCTGAGGATCGCACCGCTGCGGCTGCGCTGTGTCGGCGAGGCGATCCTGCCCGAGGTGCGCGACCGGCTGGAGCGGACCTGGCGGGCACCCGTCCACAGCCAGTGGGTCGCCTCGGAGACCGGCACGCTGGGCTACTCCTGTCCTCGCGGTCGGGGACTCCACCTCAACGACGACCTCGTCATCGTCGAACCCGTGGACGGCGACGGTCGGCCCGTCCCGCCTGGTCAGGAATGCGCCAAGGTCTACGTGACCAACCTGTACAACACCCTGCTGCCGTTGATCCGGTTCGAGGTCACCGACGGGATCACGGTTCACGAAGGCGCCTGCCCGTGCGGGAGCGCGCACACCTGGATCGATGACGTGCACGGCCGCCTCGATGACAGCCTGACCTACCCCGGAGGCGTGACCGTCCACCCGGTCGTCGTCGGTTCCCCGTTGAGCCGGCAGCGCAACATCGCCGAGTACCAGGTCCACCAGACGCTCCGCGGCGTCACGATCCTGTTCCGACCCGTGGGCGAGGTCGACCTCGCAGCCGTGCACGCAGAACTCGTCGCCCGTCTGGCCGGGGCCGGCCTCTCCCGCGCGGAGGTGGTGCTGATCCCGGTCACGCACATCCCACTCCAGGGAACCGGCAAGCTCAAGCGGTTCGTCCCGCTCGCGGGCTGAGCGGCCCTGCTGGGCGCGGACCGCGGCCGCTCGGGCTCAGGTCGTGCCCGCACGGGGAGCAGCCCGGGTCGTCCGGACCCGACCGCGTTCGGCGGTCGGCGTCGGCGGGGTCAGGCCGCGGCGGCCTCGTCGGCCAGCGGCGCCGGGACGTCCGGGCGGGGGAAGGCCGGGCGCAGGAACACCGGCGGCCGGAACGGCTTCCAGGTGCCCTCGCGCTGGGCGAGCCGGTCGGCGATCGCCCAGAGGGCCGCCGGGTGGTGGCCGAGGCCCAGGTGGCTGGCCATCACGGCGATGTTCTCCGACCGCTCGCCGGGGGTCTCCAGGCAGGTCTGCCAGTGGACGATGCCGTCGAGGTGCGAGTAGACCGACGTCGTTGGCACCGGCAGGGGCGTGCAGTCGGGCTCCAGCGGCAGCGAACGGTGCTCGACGTGCAGGTGCGAGTAGCGGTCGAAGACCCGCGAGGCCCGGCTCTGGCTGTGCCGGGTGATCCGGAACGGGCTGCCGAGGGTGATCACCTGGCGCACCGAGTCCGGCGTCCGGCGGGCCAGGTCACGGGCGAAGATGCCGCCCAGGCTCCAGCCGACCAGGGACAACGGCCGGCCGTAGCGGTCGCTGAGGTCGTCGACGCGGTCGCGCATGCCGGCCACGCAGGCGGCGGTGGGGCCGATGTTGCGGCCCAGTCGCCAGCCGTGGACCCGGTAGCCCAGCCGGCGCAGCGTCGCGCGCAGCACCTGGGTCGAGGCGTCGTCGGCCATCAGCCCGGGCAGCACGAGCACCGGGTGCCCGTCGCCCTGCGGCAGTCGCGGCATCAGCGGTCGCGCCGCCAGGTAGAGGCCGAAGTCGGCCATCGCCCGGCCGGGCTCGCTCAGGTAGAGCGGCAGCGCCGGTCCATCGCCTCGCGTCACGTGGTCCTCCTCGTCAGCCGGCCTCCGTGGGCGGCCCGCCCTGGAGGTACCACCCGGTACTGCTCCTGACACCCCAGAGCGGCACCTGATACACCCATCGGCAGTCTGGCTGTGGGGTGTGACACACCCCGGCGACCCCGGGCCCTGGGGCGAGGGGAGGTGATCAGGGCGTGGCACGGTACGGACATGGACGCCCGGACCGACGCCCAGGGCACCCCTGGGCACAGCCGCACCGTGGACCTCGACGGCCCGGTGCACCACGTCGACTTCGGCGGCCGGGAGGACGGGCCGATCGTCGTCCTGGTGCACGGCCTGGGCGGCTCGCACCTCAACTGGGACCTGTTCGCCCCGCTGCTCACCCCGCACGCGCGGGTGCACGCCCTCGACCTGCCCGGCTTCGGCCGCAGCGAGCCGGGGGAGCGGACGGCCAACGTGCGCGACAACGTGGTGGTCCTCGACCGCTTCGTCCGCGAGGTCACCGGCGGCCCGGTGGTCCTGGTCGGCAACTCGATGGGCGGCATGGTCTCGGTGCTCGAGGCGCAGCGCTCGCCGGCGAAGGTCAGCGGCCTGGTGCTGGTCGACCCCGCGCTGCCCGGTCCGCGGGGGCGTCCGGACCCCCGGGTCGCGGCGGCGTTCGGGCTCTACGCCCTGCCCGGCGCGGGCCTGCGCTACCTGGCCGGCCGTCGCCGGAAGCTCGGCGCGCGGGGCACGGTCCGCGAGATGCTCGTGCTGTGCGGGGTCGACCCCGACGCCGTCCCGCCCGCGCTCGTCGAGCGCTCGGTCGCGCTGGTCGACGAGCGGCAGGACGTCGTCGGCATGGACCGCGCCTTCCTCGCCGCGGCCCGCTCCCTGCTGCTGCTCCTGGCCGACCCGCGGTTGGTGCGCCGCGCGATGGCCGGTGTGCAGGTGCCGGTGCTGCTCGTGCACGGCGACCGCGACCGGCTGGTGCCGGTGTCGGTGGCGCGGGACGTCGCCCGCCGGCACCCGGACTGGCGCTACGTCGAGCTGCCGGGCGTCGGGCACGTGCCGCAGCTGCAGTGCCCGGAGCTGCTGGCCGAGCACGTCCTGGCGTGGCTACCGACGGTCGCGCGGGTGCCCTGAGGCGCGCGTTTCAGGCCAGCGTCGCCTGCAGCGCCTCCCGCCCGGTGAAGTGCGGCCGCCAGCCCAGCCGGCTCTTCGCCTTGGCGGTGTCCATGATCACCGGCCGGGTGAACGCCTCCACCCACTCGACGGCGGGCGGCAGGAACGGGACCCGGGTCACCGCGCGGGCGGCCAGCTCGGCGGGTGCGGCCGGTACCGGCACCGGGAGCGCGCCGAACTCACGGAGCACGTCGGCGGTGGTGAGGACGCCGTCCCCGGCGATGTTGTAGGCCCCGGCCGGACCGGCGCCCACGACGCACAGCTGCAGCGCGCTGCCCACGTCGTCCTCGTGGATGAACTGGAAGCGCAGCTCCGGGGCGAGCACCGGCACCGGGACCGGCAGCCGTCGCGGTCGGCCGAACAGCGCCCGCCCGATCGGCGCGAGCGGGCCGGGCAGGACGTCCTTGGCGCCGATCGCGTGGGGGCCGAGCACCACCGGCGGGCGCAGCAGGTACAGCGCCAGGTCGGGGGTGGTGGCGGCCTCGGCGTCCAGGAGCTGCTCGAGCTCGGCCTTCTCCTGTCCGTAGAACAGCCGGGCGGCCGGGCGCACCGGCCAGTCCTCGGGGATCGGCTCGGGGTTGTCGGGGTGCCAGCCGTAGGCGGCCACCGACGAGGCGTACACGAACCGGCGGGCGCCGGCGGCGGCCGCGGCGCGGAAGACGTTCAGCGTGCCGTCGACGTTGATCTCCCGGGTCGTCGCCCGGGAGGCGTTGCCGGTGATGAGGAACGCCAGGTGCACGACGACGTCGGCGCCGGCGAAGGCCTCCTGCAGGGCCGCGGGGTCCCGGACGTCGCCGCGCCGGTACTCCATCTTCGTCCAGCCCCGCTCAGCCGGGTCGAACGGCCGCCGGGCGATGCCGACGATGCGCGACACGCGGTCGTCGGCCTGCAGGAGGGGGACGAGGCCGCTGCCGAAGGTCCCGGTGGGGCCGGTGACGGCGACGGTGAGGTCGGTCTCGGGGGCTGCCACGCAGACCGGCTACCCGGCCGGCGGAGCAGCCAACCGATCAGGTCGCGGCGCTCGCCGGGGTGGCCTGCCGGGCGGCGGCGACCAGCTCGTCGATGCCGCGCCGGATGCCCCCGGAGAGCACGTCGACGTCGGGGAAGGCGTCGAAGTCGGCGTTGATCCCGAAGGTCATCGTGCTGAGGTAGGAGAAGATCCCGATGGACACGCGGGTGCCGCCGGCGATCGGCACGTAGGCGTGCGCCGAGCACATCCGGCGGCCCAGCACGTACAGCGGCACCCGCGGCCCCGGCACGTTGGTCGTGACGGCCTGGCACCACATCTGCCCGGCGTTCAGCGCGGCCCGCACCCCCATGGACAGCAGCGTCGGCGCCACGAAGTCGCCCATCGCGATGATCGAGCGGGCGTCGACGGCCTGCAGGACCTTCTTGTGCTCGTCCATCTGCCGGCGCACCGAGGCCAGCCGGGCCACCGGGTCGGGCTCGCCGACGGGCAGGTCGACGAACACGGCCGAGATCTGGTTGTCCAGCTGACCGCGCTGGTCGGCCTGGCGCACCGAGATCGGCACCATCGAGCGCACGACCAGCCCCTGGCGCAGCGAGCCGCGCCGCTCGAGCAGGTCGCGGAAGCCGCGGGTGATGGCGGCGAGGACGACGTCGTTGACGGTGCCGCCGAGCGCCGTCCGGATGCCCTTGAGCTCGTCGAAGTCCGCATCGGTCCAGGCCCAGCGCCGGTGCGGGCCGATCGGCCCGTTGAGCGAGCGGGCAGTCGGCGTGGCCAGCTGGCGCGCCATGGAGGGGACGCCGGTGGCCAGTGTCCGGCCGGCCCGGACGGCGCTGCGGCCCGCACCGCGCACGCCCTCGCTGCCGGACAGCCGGGTGAGCTCGCGCAGCGGGTGGGTGACGGCGTCCTGCACGGCGCCGGCGACGACCTCGAGGGACGACGGGTTGCGCTGCGGCGTCCAGTCCTGCGGCTCGCCGTGCGTGGCGTCCGGCGTCAGGTCGAACATCAGCTGCATCAGGTCGGTCCCGGCGATGCCGTCGACCATGCAGTGGTGGACCTTGGAGATCAGCGCCCAGCGGCCGTCGTCCAGGCCCTCGACCAGCCACAGTTCCCACAGTGGCTTGGCCAGGTCCAGGCGCTGGCCGAGGACGCGGCCGGCCAGGTTGCGCAGCTGCTCCTCACCGCCCGGGCTCGGGACGGCGGTGTGCCGGACGTGGTACAGGATCTGGAAGTGCGGGTCGTCGACCCACAGCGGCCGGCCCAGGTCCAGCGGCACCCGGCGGACCCGCTGGCGGTAGCGCGGCACCAGGGGCAGCTTGCCCATCAGCAGCCGCACGACGTCGCCGTAGGAGGGGGCCGGCCCCTCGAACACCGCCACGGAGCCCACGTGCAGCGGCGTGTTCTCGCTCTCCGCGTAGTAGAAACCGGCGTCGGTCGGGCTCATGCGGTCCACGGTCAGCTCCTCCCACCCCCGCCTCTCCGGGCGGGCCATCGTCCCAGCTCCGCGGGGGCTCCCGTAACGCCGTGGCCCCCATCCGGGTGGCCCCTACCCGACCACGTGGCCGAGGTCACGTCCACCCGAGCTCAGGCCGCGCGCGGAGCGCCCTCCGCCCGGTCGAGCAGCCGCAGGAACGCCGCGTCGACGACCGCGGTGCGGGTCAGGTTGACGCTGTGCCCGGCGCCGTCGACGACGACCAGCTCGGCCGACGGGCCGAT
>DASQXT010000313.1:0-3537 GCA_035639575.1 Geodermatophilus sp. | reverse complement strand
GCCTCACCGGGCGTCCTGGCCGGCGGCGGCATCCACCAGCTGCCGCGCCAGCTCGCGGGCGCGGTGCAGCCGGTCGGAGCCGCCCTCCAGCCCGGCTCGGGCCATTGCGCCCTCCAGCAGGAACGACAGCTGCTCGGCCAGCTCGGGGACCTGCTCGGCGGGCAGCCCGTCGACCTCGGCGAGGTGGGCGGCCAGCAGCGCCTCGACCTCCTCCTTGTGCCGGCGCACGAGCTGCCGCCCCGGCGCACCGGCGGGCAGCTCGGCTGCGGCGTTGAGCAGCCCGCAGCCGCGGAAGCCGTGCCGGTAGGCGCTCTCGGCGTGGTCGACGTAGGCGTCGAACACCGCGGCGACCCGCTGCCGGGCGTCGGCGGCACCGACCAGCCGGCGGCGGTAGAGGTCCAGCCACTCCTCGTGCCGCGCCTCGAGGTAGGCCAGGACCAGGTCGTCCTTGCTGGCGAAGTTGTTGTACAGGCTCATCTTCGCCACGCCCGCCGCGGCGGTGATGGTGTCGATCCCGGTGCCGTTCACCCCGTGGTCGTAGAAGCACTCGGCCGCCGCTGCCAGCAACCGGGCCCGAGCCGAACCGCGGGCCGGCGCCCCCGGCGAGCCGGTCCCGGCGTCCTCCCGGCGTCCCCGTCCGGACACGAGCCCCTCCTCCGCAGTGGGTAGACCAGTCTACCCAGCGGGGTGAGCCCAGCGCGGTCCCCCGGCCGGGCGGGCGGTTCAGCCCACCCGGACCGGGTCGACGGCGGGCCCGGGATGGGCGCCGGCCGGGCTGGCGTGCACGGTGACGGCGGTCAGCCGACGGACGCCGGCGCGCAGCGCGTCCTCGGCGCGGTGGGTGACCTCGTGGGCCGCGACCAGGCTCAGCCGCGGATCGACGGTGATGTCGGCCTCCGCGCGCAGCGTGTGCCCGATCCAGCGCAGCCGCAGCGCCTCCACGGCGCGGACGCCGTCGACGGCGGCGAGCACCCCGGTCGCCCGGGTGACGAGGTCGGGGTCGACGGCGTCCATCAGCCGGGCGCCGACCTGACGCAGGGCCGAGCGCAGCACGCCGAGGATGGCCACGGTGATCAGCAGGCCGACGACCGGGTCGGCCCACTGCCAGCCGGCGGCGACCCCGAGCGCGCCGACGACGACGGCCAGGCTGGTGAACCCGTCGGTACGGGCGTGCAGCCCGTCGGCGACCAGGGCCGCCGAGCCGATGCGCCGGCCGACGGTGATCCGGTAGCGGGCCACCAGCTCGTTGCCGGCGAAGCCGACCAGGCCGGCCGCGGCGACCGCCCACACGTGGGTCACCGGCTGCGGGTCGAGCAGCCGGCGGGTCGCCTCGTAGCCGGCGAGAACGGCCGACAGGGTGATCATCGCGACGACGAACAAGCCGGCGAGGTCCTCGGCGCGGCCGTAGCCGTAGGGATAACGGGCCGTCGCCGGGCGGCGGGCCAGCCGGAAGGCGATCAGCAGCGGCACCGCGGTGAGCGCGTCGGCGAGGTTGTGCAGGGTGTCGCCGAGCAGCGCGACCGACCCCGACAGGGCCACCACGACGGCCTGCACGGCGGCGGTGACGAGCAGCCCCGCGAGGCTGAGCCACAGCGCGCGGCGGCCGGCGTCGGTGGCCTCCAGGGCCTCGTCGACGGAGTCGGCGGCGTCGTGGGAGTGCCCGATGCCGAACGCCTCGGCCACCCGGTGGCCGGCCCGCGCCCACCAGGACCCGTCGTGGTCGTGGTGGTGGTCGTGCTCGGCGTGGCGCGCCGCGGCGGGGCTCACGGGGACACCTCCGCAGCCGCCTCGGCGGCGGCGCGGGTGGCACCGAGCAGGTGCTCGACCAGGTGACGGACGTCGGGATCGACCAGCTCGTACCAGATCCGCTGCCCGTCCCGCCGGGCCTTGACCACCCCTGCCAGCCGCAGCCGGCTGAGCTGTTGGGAGAGGGCCGCGGGGGCGACGCCGGCCAGCTCGGCCAGGCACCCGGGGTTGGACTCGCCCTGGGCCAGGGCCACGCAGATGGTCAGCCGGGTGGGCTCGGCGAGCAGCCGCAGCCGGTCGGCGACCGCGGCCACCACCTCGGGAGCCGGCATCACGAAGTCGTCGATGCGCGTGTGCACGACTACGAAAGTACGCGACCGAGCAAGCGCCGTGGCCCACCGGGTCACCCTCGGACGCCAGCCCGGCCACGCCCTCGCGACGCAGGGCTGCCCCCCGCCGGCAGTACATGTCGGCGAGCGTGGGGTTTGCGCGCTCAACGAGGGCGACCGCAAAGTCGGCGTGATCGGATCTGGGATCGCGAGGGTGAGACTGCGCGCGTGCGAGGGCGGCTTTGCGGCGTGCCCGGCTCCGGCCGGGGACGCCGCCGCGCTGGGCACAGCGCGCGTTCGACCGACCGACCTCCCCAACGGAGCCGGTCAAGGGCGCGGAGTCGGGCTCTGCGGCCTCTGAGCGGGAGCATTGCCGTCGGCCCAGCTGGCCAGGAAGGTGAGTGCCTGCTCGGTCGCCGAGCCGGGTTCGGCGGTGTAGATCAGCAGCGCGAGGCCGGGGTCGGCCGGTAGCTCCATCGTCTCGAAGCGCAGGTCGAGGTCGCCGACGACGGGGTGGTGGATGCGCTTGGCTCCGGTGAGGTGCAGGCGGACGTCGTGGCGGGCCCACCGGGTGCGGAAGGGCTCGCTGCGGGTGGAGAGCTCGCCGATGAGGTCGGTGAGCAGCTTGTCCCACGGCGTCCTGGCGCTCTGGGCGCGCAGCAGCGCGACGACGTCGTCGACCGCCCGGTCCCACTCGGGGTAGAACTCGGCGCCGCGCGGGTCGAGCAGCAGGAAGCGGGCGGCGTTGGTGCCGACCGGTGAGTCGAACAGCGGCGCGTAGAGCGCGCGGCCGGGCCGGTTGGCGGCCAGGTAGTCCATCCGGGCGTTGCTGACCAGCGCCGGGGCGGTCATCGCGTCGAGGATGCGCTGCACGCCCGGGCGGATCTGCTGCGGCACCGGAGCCCGGCGGCCACCGCGGGTGGCGTTGGCGGCCCGGGCCAGGTCGTAGAGGTGCGCACGCTCGGCCTCGGTGAGCCGCAGCGCCCGGGCCAGCGACTCCAGCACGGACTCGGAGACCCCGCGGAGGCTGCCGCGCTCCAGCCGGGCGAGGTACTCGACGCTGAGCCCGGCGAGGATCGCGAGCTCCTCGCGGCGCAGCCCGGGCACCCGCCGCAGCCCGCCGTACACCGGCAGGCCGGCCTCGGCCGGGGTGATCCGGCCGCGGCGGGTGACGAAGAAGTCGCGCACCTCGCTGCGCAGCTGGTCGGCGTCCACGCAGCCGAGGCTAGGTCGGCCGCGGCCGGCGTGGGACGCCCTGTCAGTACGTGGAACGGCAGGTCCTGCCACGCGCCCGCGCGGCGGGGTTGCCTCGGTGGCGTCGGGCCGGCGGATGCCGGCCACCCCTCGAGAGGACGCACACGGTGCACACCACCCAACTGGGCGAGCTGACCGTCTCCCGCATCGGCCTGGGCTGCATGGGCATGTCCGGCGCGTACAGCGGCCACAGCACGGACGACGCCGA
>DASQXT010000312.1:0-2029 GCA_035639575.1 Geodermatophilus sp. | reverse complement strand
CCAGCAGGTAGATCGTCGGCAGCGCGATCGCCAGCTGGAGGACCAGGTCGAGCGAGGGCTGACCGTCGTGCAGCCCGTACAGGACGCCGACGGGGAGCAGGAACAGCAGCACGATCGCGTAGAGGACCGAGACCTGCGCCGTCCCGAAGCCGAGGACCCGCTCCCGGGACGGCGGTTCGGGCCGGGGCTCGCGCGGCTCGAGCGTCACGGGCTCGTCCGCCGGGCCGGTGGTGGTGCCGTCCTCGAGGAACGTCGCGAGTTCCCGGACGGTGGGGTGCTTGTAGAAGTCCAGGATGGACAGCCCCGAGCCGAGGTCGCTCTCCCGCATCGCGGACACGACGTTCGCCGCGACCAGTGAGTGGCCGCCCAGCGCCTCGAAGAAGTTGGCCTCCACCGAGACCGCGCCGGCCGGCAGGTTGAGCATCTCCTCCCACAGGCCGGCGATCCAGGCCTCCGCGGGGGTCGCCGGCGGCTCGTGCTCGCGGTCGGTGCGGATCAGCCGGGGACGGGTGGGCGCGGGCAGCCGGCCGCGGTCGGCCTTGCCGCTGGGCAGCATCGGGATCGAGGTGACCGCGTCGAGGTACGACGGCACCATGTAGGGCGGCATCTGGGCCACCAGCTGCTCGTGCAGCTCGGGGATGACGGCGTCGGCCGACGCGGCGTCCCGCAGGATGACGTAGCCCGCGAGGTCACCGCCGGTGTCCGGTGAGGCCAGCAGGGTGACGACGGCGCCGGTCACCTGGGGGTGCTCGAGGAGGACGCTCTCGATCTCCTGCAGGTCCACGCGGTGGCCCCGGACCTTGACCTCGCTGTCCGCGCGGCCCAGGTACTCCAGCTCGCCGTCGGGCAGGAAGCGGCCGAGGTCGCCGGTGCGGTAGATGCGCTCGCCCGGGATGCCGCGGGGGTCGGGGATGAACCGGTCGGCGGTGAGGTCGGGGCGGTTGACGTAGCCGCGCGCCACGCCGGGACCGCCGACGCAGATCTCGCCGACCTGCCCCGCGGGGACCGGCTTGCGGTCGTCGTCGAGCAGGGTGACCCGGTAGGTCGGCAGGGGGCGGCCGATGGTGACCTGCTTGCCCGGCCGCAGCTCGGCCATCGTGCAGGTCACGGTCGTCTCGGTGGGCCCGTAGGTGTTCAGGATCCGGCGGCCGGGTCCCCAGCGGTCGACCAGCTCGCGGGGGCAGGCCTCGCCGCCGACGTTGACCGTGCGGATCAGCGGCAGGGTGCGGTCGAGGGTCGCCAGCACGGTGGGGACGCAGTAGATCATCGTGATCTCGTTGTCCTCGAGGAAGTCGGCCAGACCCGATCCGACCCGGCGGCCGTCGGTGGGGCCGGCGACGAGCGTCGCCCCGACCGACCAGGTCGGCCAGATCTCCTCGATGGAGAAGTCGAACGCGATCGTCATGCCCTGGTAGACGCGGTCGGTGGCCTCGACCCCGTACAGGGACGGCACGATGCCGACGAAGTTGCAGATGCTCGACTGGTTGATCTCTACGCCCTTGGGGCGGCCGCTCGAGCCAGACGTGTAGATGATGTAGCAGACCGGGTCACCGTCGGACTCCATGCCCGGCCGCGAGCTCGACTGGACCGCCAGCTCGGGCCCCAGCTCGTCGAGGTACAGGCTCTCGCAGGCCAGCGCGACGCAGGACGCGGCGAACGACGTGTGCGTCACCAGCATGCTCAGCGAGGAGTCCTCGGCGATGTACTGCAGCCGGTCGGCGGGCGCCTCGGGGTCGATCGGGACGAACGTCGCCTCGGTCTTCGTGACGGCCAGCAGGGCGACGTAGGTGTCCACCGAGCGGTGCAGCAGGATCCCCACGCGGACGCCGGCGCGCGCGCCCCGGGCCATCAGCAGGTTCGCCAGCCGGTTCGCGCGCTGGTCCAGGTCGGCGTAGGAGACGCGGTCACCCTCGCACTCGAGCGCGGTGGCCGACGGCCGCTCGTCGCAGGTGCGCTCGAAGAACCGGCTCAACCGGGTGACCAGTGAGCGCTGCCCGGAGATCTCGGCCACGAAGTTGTCGTGCAGCCG
>DASQXT010000311.1:0-9356 GCA_035639575.1 Geodermatophilus sp. | reverse complement strand
CGCCCGCCCGCCCCTGCCGGCACGCACCCGGCCGCCGCCCGCTCTGCGGACGGCCCGACCGCGGCGGTGCCGTCCGCGGGTGTCGCCGCGGACCGGATCGTGCCCTGCGTCCTGATGCGGGCCGGCACCTCCCGGGGCCCGTTCTTCCTGCGGGAGTGGCTGCCCGCAGACGACATCGCGCGGGACGAGGCGCTGATCGGCGCCATCGGAGCCACCGACCTGCTGCAGGTCGACGGCGTGGGCGGTGGCAGCACGCTGACCAGCAAGGTGGCCATCGTCTCGAAGTCCAGAGAGCCCGGATGCGACGTCGACTACCTCTTCGCCCAGGTGGGCGTCGGTCAGCGGTCGGTCGACACCCGCCCCAACTGCGGCAACATGCTCGCCGGCGTCGCCCCCTTCGCCCTCGAGCAGGGGCTGGTGCCCGCCGGTGACGAGACGACGACGGTGCGCGTGTTCAACGTCAACACCCGTTCGCGCATCGACGTGACCGTGCAGACGCCGGGCCGACGGGTGACCTACGCCGGAGAGGCACGGATCGACGGGGTGGCCGGGACCGCGGCGCCGATCCGGCTGGACTTCCTCGACGCCTGGGGGGCGACGACCGGCTCCGTGTTCCCCACCGGAGCGCGGATCGACGTCATCGACGGGGTGGAGGTCACCTGCATCGACGCCGCGATGCCGCTCATGATCGTCCGGGCCCCCGACCTCGGCGTGTCCGGCACGGAGACCCCGGACCAGCTCGACGCCGATCCGGCGCTGCTGCGGCGGCTGGAGGCGCTGCGCCGCGCAGCCGGCCGGCTGATGGGACTGGGCGACGTGTCGGGCAGCGTGATCCCCAAGCCGGTCCTGGTCAGCGCGGGGGACGGCGCCTCGAGCGTGACCTCGCGGTACTTCACGCCGCACCGCTGCCACGCCTCGCACGCCGTCACCGGAGCGGTCGGGCTGGCCACCGCCTTCGCCCTGCCCGGCACCGTTGCCCACCGGGGCCGCATGGGAGCCGGAGTGCACCCGGTCGCCGTCCTGCACCCGCAGGGCCGCATCGACGTCGAGGTGGAGATCGCCGGGGAGGGCGACGACGTCATGGTGCGGCGGGCGGGCCTCCTGCGCACCGCGAGGAAGATCCTGGAAGGCGACCTGCACCTGCCCGGCCACGTGTTCTCGGAAGCCCCGCGCCGCCCCGTCGCCCCGGACTCCGCGCCGACGCAGGAGTTCCCCTCCCGGCCGCTCACCCTCGTCGTCCCCACCCCCGCCGGCGGTGCCAACGACGTGATCGCCCGCACCGTCGCCGCCCGCCTCGGTCCGCTCCTCGGCCGGGCCGTCGTCCCGGACAACCGCACCGGGGCACACGGCTCGATCGCCGCCGAGTACGTGGCCCGGGCCGTTCCCGACGGTCACACGCTGCTGCTCGGCTACACCGCGACGCACGGCATCAACCCGGCCCTGCACCGGCTGGCGTACGACCCCGTCACCGACTTCGCGCCGATCGGCCTGATCGGTTCCTCGCCCACGGTCGTGGTCGCCGGCCCGGGCCTCGCGGCCGGCGGCGGTGTGGAGGAGCTCGTCGCGCAGCTCACGGCCGAACCGGGCCGGTACACCTATGCCTCCGCGGGAGAAGGGACCGCACCGCAGCTCGCCGCGGAGCTGTTCAAGCTGTCCACCGGGGTCGACCTGGCCGCCGTGACCTACCCGGGCTCGTCCCCCGCCGTGAGCGACACCGTCACCCGACCGACGCAGCTGATGTTCTCGAGCCTGTTCACGGCCTACCCGTGGATCACCGCCGGGCGCCTGCGAGCGCTGGCCGTGGCCGGCCCGGACCGGGTGCCGCTGTTGCCCGGCGTGCCCACCCTCCACGAGGCAGGCGTCGAGGGGGTCGACGTGACCCAGTGGTACGCGCTCTTCGTGCCCGCGGGGACGCCCGGCCCGGTGATCGCGAGGATCAACGCGGCCCTCACCGAGGTCCTGACGGACCCGGACACAGCCGGACAGCTGGCGGCCCAGGGGATCAGCGTGCGCCCCGGACCTCCCCGGCTACTCGGTGATCTCACCATCACCGAGCGCGCCCACTGGACCGACGTCATCGACCGGATCGGGCGGCGCCCTGCACCGGCACGGTGACGCGGGTCGGGTCCTGCACAGGACCCGCCTGGGCGGCGACCCGCAGCCGATCCCGCACCGGGCGTCCGAGGCACCAGCAGAGACCTCCCCACGGCTCCGAGAGCAGGGCCGAGCCACCCGGGAGCAGGAACCCGAAGGCTGTCCGCCATCCCGACGATCGAGGAGATGGGACATGACAACCCGGTTGACCCCTGACATGACCGCCGACTCGACCGGGCAGCCGCGCGGCCCGTTGTCCGGCATCCGCGTACTCGACGTGAGCACGGTGTACGCGGGGCCGATCACCGCGATGCTGCTCGGCGACCACGGCGCCGAGGTGATCGAGGTCGAGCACCCTCGGGGCGACCCGGCTCGCACCCACGGCTGGAACCGTGAGGGCCATGGCCTGTGGTGGAAGGTGATCGCGCGGAACAAGCGGACGGTGACGCGACGACATGCGGCGTCGGGGACCGACTGTCGCTGAAGGCGGCCTCAGGGACCCGGCGCCCAGGGAGGGGCACCTTGGTAGCGCGCCTGTACGCCCGCCATGTCACCAGCTGAGCAACGCGCGGATGGGTGCCAGACTCGGCCGGTGCAGCCACGGCGTCTCCTGCTGATCCGCCATGCCCGGGCCGCCGGCGGCCCGGTCGACCTGGAGCGGCCACTGACTGCCGAAGGCGTGCACCAGGCCGCGGCGCTCGGGGCCTGGCTGGAGCACGCCGGGCTGGTGCCTGACCGGGTGCTGGTGTCCCCGGCCCGCCGCGCGGTACAGACCTGGGAACAGGCCGGCGCCGCCCTGTCCTCGGCAGTCCAGCCGATCGGCGACGCACGGATCGGCGACAACACCGTCGAGGCGCTGCTCGCGGCGATCCGGGAGACCCCGGAGGACGTGCTGTCGGTGGCCGTCGTCGGGCACAACCCCTCGATCGGTGAGCTGGCGGGCGTCCTCGACGACGGTCGCAGCGACCCGGTGGCGCGACGTGGCCTCGAGTCCGGGTTCCCGGCCGGGGGTGTGGCGGTGTTCGACCTCGCGGTGCCCTTCGCCGCCGTCGGGCCGGGCGCGGCGACCCTGAGGGACTTCAGGGTGCCCAGCGACTGACGACCTCGTGCATGGTCAGCGGGACGCGTTGCTGGTGACAGACGGAGCGGGGTCGTGCGGAGGTGCAGGGGCGTTCTCGTGCCCGTGCCGGTGTGGCTGACGTTGCCGGTGCGGCCGTTCTCGGCTGCGGATCGGGGGGCGTTGCCGCTGCCGACGGTGCCCGAGGTGCCGGCGGTCGGGGTCGGCATCGACCGGGTACGGGTAGCGCGCGACCACCCCGAGTGGGTTTGCGCCGACGAGTGCGGCTGGAACTGCAGCCCGACGTGCTGCCGCCGAGGAGTCGACGGTGGGTCGGGACGCCGTGGTCTGCGGTGGCGACTGGCTGGGGTGGGACTGACGACGGTTCTCCGGCGGCTTGTCGGGTGGGGTAGCCGGGCTGTCACGGCGCTCAATCTCGCGTGGTCCGCCGGCGCCGAGCCGCTGGAGTACGAGGGTCTCCGCGAGCGCCTGGCTGTGTGGGCCTGCCCGGCCTGACCAACCCATGCCCAATGGAGCGGAGAACGGGGGTCGCCACGCCAGCGTGGGAGACGGACCTGTCATGGACGCCCGCGGTCGTCGGTGCCCTCAGTCGGTCGCGCTCTACCCGCATGGGAGTTGCGCGGGGGAGGGGACGGGCTGAGAACACTTCCCACGGGTAGAGCAGCTCTCTAGAGTAGCTCTCTGTGCAGACGGCTCCCGCTCCGACGGTGCAGCGGATCCTGGCCGCGGCGCTGCCGCGGTTCCTCGCCCATGGGTATGCCGGCGCGTCACTGGAGCAGGTGCGCCGTGATGCCGGGGTGTCCAACGGCAGCCTCTACCACCACTTCCCGCGCCGGGCGGACCTGGCGGCTCGCCTGTTCAACGAGGGGATGCGCGACTGCCAGCAGGTCGTCCTCCAGGCCGTGACCGCCGACGAGCCGGCCGAGCCGGTGGTCCGCGCGGTCGTCACCGAGCTGCTGCGCTGGGTGGAGGAGCACGCCGACGTGGCCCGGTGGATCTTCAGCGACCTGCCCGACGAGGTCCTCCTGGCCGCAGAACCGGAGCTGAGTCAGACCAGCCGCGGCTACGCGGTCGTCGTCGGGGACTGGCTGGCACGGCAGAGCCGGCGCGGTGCAGTGATCGAGGGATCGTTCGCGGTCAGACACGCCCTCTGGCTCGGGCCGGCGCAGGAGTTCGCGCGGCACTGGCTGCGCGGTCGCTCTCGACAGCGGCCCACCGAGGCGGCCACCGACCTGGCCGGGGGCGCCTGGCGTGCCCTGGCGGCGCGATGACCGCCCCGGCGGGTTTCGTCCCGTACTCCCGTCCCAGCCGCTACCTGGACCTGATCGGCCCGGTGTTCGAGGCCGACGGTGATCCCGCGGCCGTCGGTCTGCGGGTCGACGAGCGGCACAGCAACGCCCGCGGCTTCACCCACGCCGGAGTCCTCGTCGCGCTCGCCGACACGCTCATGGGCCACACCGCCCAGCGCGCCGGACCTCCCGGCACCCGGCTGGTCACCGTCTCGCTGACCACCGACTTCCCCGGGACCGCCCACGTCGGGGACTGGGTCACCGGCGCCGCCGGAGTGCACCGCATCGGCCGCACCCTGGCCTTCGCCACTTGCCGGTTCAGCGTGGGCGACCGGCCGGTCCTGGTCGCCAGCGGCGTCTTCGCCGTCGCTCTGCAGAAGGACGGCAGCTGAGGCCCGACTGCCCACCGGCCACCGCCGGACACCCGGGACGTGACAGACGAGGAGGCACACCGTGATCGTGGACAGCCGGCCCGTACCCATCGTCCTGGCGCCACTGGCCGGCGGACCCTCCACGCCGGCCCTGGCGGCCGCGGTCAGCGAGGCCGGCGGACTGGGCTTCCTGGGGTCCGGCTACCTGACCGCCGGCCGGCTGGCCGAGGACCTCCACGCAACCCGTCGGCTGACCGGGGAGCCGATCGGCGTGAACGTCTTCGTGCCGGGGCGACCGTCCGCCCCTCAGGACGTGGTCGGCTACGCGGCGAGCCTGAGCGGTGAGGCGGCCGCGGCCGGGGTCCGGCTGGGTGCGGGCAGCTTCTCCGACGACGACTGGGACGCCAAGATCGACCTGCTGGCCCGGGATCCGGTTCCGGTCGTGTCCTTCACGTTCGGCTGCCCGCCGTCGCAGGTGGTCAGGAAGCTGCACGAGGCCGGCACGGAGGTGTGGGTCACCGTCACGTCGCCGACCGAGGCCGACATCGCTGCCGCGGCGGGCGCCGACGCGCTCGTCGTCCAGGGCAGCGAAGCGGGCGGACACCGGGGTGGTTTCACCGACACCGATGAGGCGATCGGCCTGCTCCCTCTGCTGCAGCTGATCACCGCCGCCATCGACCGGCCCCTCGTCGCCACCGGCGGCCTCGCCACCGGCGCGGCCATCGCCGCGGTCCTGGCCGCCGGCGCGCGGGCCGCCGCGCTGGGCAGTGCCTTCCTGCGCTGCCCGGAGGCCGGGACCTCGCAGGTCCATCGAGATGCCCTGCGGTCCGGCCGCCCGACCGCCCTGACACGGGCGTTCACCGGCCGCGCTGCCCGGGGTATCCGCAACCGGTTCCTCATCGAGCACGGCGCCGACGCGCCCTCCGCCTATCCCGAGGTGCACTACCTGACCGCACCGCTGCGCCAGGCGGGGCGTGCCTCGGGAGACCCTGAGGTGGTCAACCTGTGGGCTGGACAGGCCTACTCGCTGGCCGCGGACCTGCCGGCCGGCGCACTGCTGCGTCGACTGCACGAGCAGGCACGCCGGGCGGCCGCCGACGCCGCCGGTCGGCTGCGCTGAGCTACCCGACTGCTGGACGAGCAAGTCCGAAGTCAGCCACTGGTCGTAGGTCACCGGTGATCGGGATCGACCGACTGGTGGCGCGGTTGTGTCACATGACGGCGGGCAGCGGTCACGGGTTGGTGCCGCTCACCGTATGAGCGCGCGTCGGTCGCAGAGATGCCTGCAGAGGTCCCTGGATGAGAGTGTTTTCGGCGTGCTCAGGCCTCCGCGATCGCCGGCCATCTCCCTGTGCTGTGTCGTCGGTGCAAGCGGGACCCGCGCGGGGATGAACGTGCGTGGGAGCGAGGAGCGTTGCCAGCCGCGGCGTCCCTGACCCGGTCGGCCGCAGCCTTCGGCGGGAAGGGGACAGCCTCTTGCACGGATGCCGCATCGATCGCGGACCGAGCGGCCATCAGGGCAGCGACCGGTACCCGGCCGCGCATGCCGTGGTGAGGCCGTAGTGGACGCGCTGGCGAGGTTCGGGCCGAAGGTCGACGCGCGGCAGTTGTTCGAGCAGGACCGGGCCACCCTGCTGCGCCTGGTGCGGGGCCTGAACCCGGGCGACTGGGAGCGACCGACGGCTGCGGCGCCGTGGCTGGTCCGGGACGTGGTGGCGCACCTGCTCGGCGATGACCTCAGCAGGCTGGCACGCACCCGGGACGGCCACGGTCCCGTTGGGCCGCAGCAGGACGAGGCGTTGGCCGCCTTCATCCACCGCTTCAACGACGAGTGGGTCCAAGCCGCGCGACGGGTGAGCCCACGGCTGCTCCTGGACATGCTGGCTCTCACCTCTCCCCAGATCCTGGCCCTGTGGCGGGACGTCGACCTCGACGCGATCACCGATCCGGTCACCTGGGCGGCCCCCGAACCCGCGCCCAGGTGGCTGGACTGCGCGCGGGACTTCACCGAGTACTGGGTCCACCAGCAGCAGATCCGCGATGCGACGGGGCGTCCGGATGACGGTGACCCGGCGGTGGTCCACCTCGTCCTGGACACGTTCCTGCGGGCGATGCCGCAGACCTTGGCCGGACACGACCGGCCGGAGGGAACAACGCTGATCGTGGCCGTGACCGGGGCCGGCGGGGGCCGGTGGTGCTGGCAGCGGCAGGGCGGGCGATGGCTTCCGGTCGAGGATGCTGATGGCTCGACGCGCGTGACATTTCCCGACGCGGACGCGCTGTGGCGGCTGTGCACTCGACTGATCGAGCCCGACGAAGCCAGGCGTCGCGTCACGGTCGTCGGCGACCAGGCTCTGGCGGACGCTGCCCTCGAGGTCGTCTCCATCATCCGTTGACCGCGGGTTTCCTTCCGCGCCGCCTTGAGGGCGCGGGGTGCGCCCGGCCGATGCTCCCCCGGTGTACGGGGGCCGCTGCTGCGTGACCGGCCTGGGGCACCCTTGCTGGTGTGCCGCCGCTCGCCGTGACCCTGCGTCCCGCGGTTCCCGGCGAGGCGGACGCCCTCAGCCGCCTGGCCCTGCGCAGCAAGGGGTACTGGGGCTACGACGAGGAGTTCTTGGTCGCCTGTCGCGTGGAGCTCACGCTGCAGCCCCAGCAGTGCGATGGCGTGCACACCGTGGTCGCCGCGCGCGGCGACGCCCTGCTGGGGTACTACCGGCTGGCCGGCGAGGCACCGGTCGCAGAACTGGCGGACCTGTTCGTCGACCCGACGGCGATCGGCCGCGGAGTCGGCGCGACGCTTCTGGCGGACGCCGTCGACCGCGCTCGGGCGCTGGGCGTGTCCCGCCTCGTGATCGACGCCGACCCCCATGCCGCCGGCTTCTACGTGCGCATGGGCGCGCGACGGGTCGGGTCGGTCGCCAGCAGCTCCATCGTCGACAGGGAGCTGCCTCGCTTCGAACTCGTCACAGACCCCGGGGGAGGTTGACCTCCGGCATCGTGGTCAGCGCCGCGAGACGGACTCAGTCATCGCCACGCTGGCCGCTCCACCTGCATGTTGAACGCGAGTCAACAGTGGCCGACCATCCCGAGAGCAAATCGCCCGAGCAGCGCTTCGGGCAACATCTTCGAGCGTCGAGCAAGATCCCGACCGAACCGTTCCCCGGCTCAGGACTTACCGTCCGCCGCGTTGGATGGTGATGAACGCACACCTGTTCCGCAGGCCGGTATTCGGCTTGCGTTGCCAGTTTGGCGGCTCTGAGAACCCGAGATCCACGCGGGGGACAGGCGCTAGTCACGAAGCAGCGGCGCTCGCGTGTACTCGTCGGGGGACGAGCGCAGGGTGTCGGGCCAGCAGTACTCCTCCAGCTCGGCCTCGCCCCGGCGGCGCGCTATCACGCGGACGTAGCCGAGATAGCGGCCGCGGTCGGCCTCGAGTGTCTCGAGCTCGCTCTGGTTGTCGGGGGCGACGGCCCGTTGCCAGTCGCGCCAGAGCTGCCACCCGTCGGCCAGGGTGTCCGCCCCCTCGACGGACACGATGCCGGTGCGCTCCCAGTGCCGCTGCCACCACGACGCGGAGTGCAGGCACCACAGGTCCTGAGTCCAGAAACCGCGCAGGTGCTCCGGGATCGCCTCGTCGATCTCCCGGACGAGCCCCGCGCCGACGATGGCGATGAGACCGTCAGGCTTCACGAAGTGGGCGAGGTAGTTCAGGTACAGGTCATCGGTGCCGAAGTAGGGATAGGCGTCGACGCTGACGATGGCGTCGAAGAAGTCGGCCGCGAACGGCAGAGATCGGGCGTCGGCGTGCAGCGGGTACACCCCGTCGGCTACCCCGGCGTCCTGGATGCGCCGCAGGTTCTCCGTAGCGCTGGTCCACAGGTCGGTGGCCCACACCTGTACGCCGAACTCGCGGCGCAGGAAGACCGAGGACGCCGCCCGTCCGGCGCCGAGGTCCAGCACGCGCATGCCCGGCTGCAGCGGCAGGGCCTCGCTGAGCCACTCGGTCAGCCACAACGCGTTCGCCCCGCCGCCGGCGGCGGCCAGGATCCACGCGGCGGAGTAGCGGGAGGAGCGCGGAAAGCGGTCCGAAACCAGCAGGTCGGGTGCGGACATGAGACCTCCCGCGCTCAGGATGCCCGACGCAGCCCTGGAGTGCCTGCCCTGGGTCTTCGGGAAGCGGCAGGGGACAGTGTCGGCGGAAGGTCGGCCTCATTGCGGCGGTTCATCCGTCCGCACGGAGTCCGCGACCGGTCTGCAGGCAGCCGACCACACGGCGTTCACCGTGGCGGTTGCGCCGGAGCACGCTAGCTGGGCGGGACCGCCGCCGCAGCCGGGCCGGAGGCCAACTGGTCCGCCGACCGGGAGCGTGCCGAGGAAGGGAGCGCTCAGTGCACTCAGGCCGGTCAGCGCCCGTGAACGGCCAGGCCGGCTGGGCTCTTGGCGCGGGATGGAATGACGAGGGTCGACCGGTCGGACGCCTGGCCCGCCGCGGTTGCCAACTCCCGCAACTGACCGCGCAGCGCC
>DASQXT010000310.1:0-7951 GCA_035639575.1 Geodermatophilus sp. | reverse complement strand
GGCCTAGTCCACGACGTGCATCGCGGACTCCTCCGGGCCCTCGCCGCCCACCACCGGGTCGAGGCTGGCCTCGACGTCGTCGGCGGTGCGGTTGGTGCCGGAGTCGGAGTCCGGGGTGGTGTCGTAGTCCTGCTCGAGCTGGCCGAGACCACGACCCGGGTCCTCGGCGGGGCGCACGTCCGGGACGTCGTCGGGGATCTCCTCCTCGAGACGCCGGGAGAGCGACTCCCCCTCGGACTGCTCGAAGGCGGTCGTGCCGAAGTCGGCGGTCTGGTGACTCTCCCGGTCGCCGGGCTCCGGGGCGAACTGCGGGTCCTCGGACCGCTGCATGGTCGGGAAGTCGTCCTGCGAGACGTCCGGGACGCCGTTGTCCTCGGGGAAGACGTCCCGGGCGGTCTGGCCCTCGGGACCGGTGGCCCCGGTGTCACCGCGGACGTCGTCGCGCGTCCCGGTCAAGCCCCGCTCGTCGTCGGGGAACTCGCTGTCGTTGAGGGCGGAGTGGGCAGCTCCGCGGTCGTTGGTGTCCGGCTCGGTCATGGGGTTGCCTCCGTTCTGCGTGCGGCCGCCGTGCACACGCTCGTCCGTCCCGGGGACGGGGCCGGTCCGGCGACCGGCGTCGTGATCTCGCCCTACCCGTCGGACCGTGCCCCATGCGTGACCCGGCTCGCTGACACCGGTCGGGGCCGTTCCGCATGGCGCATGCGGGAGTGGGTAGCGCGCGTGCCATGGCCATAACAGACGAGGTCCAGCGGATCGGCGCCCCAGTCCGCCGTTGGGCCCGCCACCAGAAGCGCGAGTACACGCAAGGGGAGCCGCGCCCCCTGGGCGGTGACCTGGGGGCCATGGGCATCTACCTCGGTCTGGTGTCGGCCGGTGTCACCGCCGTCCGCGCCTCGGGCCGGGAGCTGCCCGAACGGATCCCGCCGGGCGATGCGGCACTGCTGGCGGTGGCCACCTTCCGGCTGGCCCGGCGGATCGCCAAGGACCCGGTGACCAGCCCGCTCCGGGCGCCGTTCACGACCTTCCAGGGCCCCTCGGGCCACGCGGAGGTCGCCGAGGAGGTCCGCGAGCACGGCGGCGTCAAGCACGCCGTCGGGGAGCTGCTCACGTGTCCGTTCTGCCTCGCGCAGTGGGTGGCGACCGGACTCGTCTTCGGCTACGTGACCGCACCGAAGGCCACCCGCCTGGCCGCGTTGACCATGACCCTGGTCGCCGGTTCGGACGTCCTGCAGTTCATCTACGACTCGATCCAGAACGGTGCGCTGGCTCCCGAAGGAGAGGAGGAGTCCGGCGTGCAGTGACTCCTCCCTCCGGAGGAGGTGGCGCCGCTCGACCTGCCGGAGCAGTGGCGGCGGACCTATCCTGCTGATCTTGGCCGCCCGCCTTCCCCGCCCGCGGTCGCGGACCCGATCTCTGGACAGGAGCACGGCATGCGGTCGATCTGGCGCGGGGCGGTGTCGTTCGGCCTGGTGAGCATCGGCGTGAAGCTGTACACGGCCACCGAGGACCACGACATCCGGTTCAACCAGGTGCACGCCGTCGACGGTGGGCGCATCAAGTACCGGCGGGTGTGCTCGATCGACGGCGAGGAGGTCGAGTACTCCGAGATCGCCAAGGGCTACGAGCTGCCCGACGGCCAGCTGGTGGTGCTGACCGACGAGGACTTCGAGGAGCTGCCGCTGGCCAGCCGGCGGGAGATCGAGGTCCTGCAGTTCGTCGACCAGGACGAGATCGACCCGATCCAGTACGAGAAGACGTACTACCTGGAGCCCGACCCCTCGGCGACCCGCCCGTACGTGCTGTTGCGTGACGCCCTGGAGAACGCCGGCCGGGTCGCCATCACCAAGATCTCCATCCGCTCGCGGGAGTCGCTCGCGGCGCTGCGCGTGAAGGACGGCGTGATGGTGCTGCACACCATGCGCTGGCCCGACGAGATCCGCCGTCCCGACTTCGCGTTCCTCGACGAGGACGTCGCCGTCCGGCCGCAGGAGCTGCAGATGGCCGAGGCGCTGATCGGGTCGATGACCGGGGAGTTCGACCCGACCGAGTTCACCGACGACTACCGCGAGGCGATGGCCGAGCTGCTGGAGGCCAAGCAGAGCGGCGGCGAGGTGCAGCCGCTGCCCGAGACCGCCGACTCCGGGGCCGCCGTCGTCGATCTGATGAGCGCCCTGCGCCGCAGCG
The DNA here is from genome assembly GCA_035639575.1 of Geodermatophilus sp. Taxonomy (GTDB): domain Bacteria; phylum Actinomycetota; class Actinomycetes; order Mycobacteriales; family Geodermatophilaceae; genus Geodermatophilus. Next base: position 5,767 of record DASQXT010000310.1, on the reverse strand, counting down.
TCGAGGCCGCGCGGGGCGGCGCGCCCGCCGAGGAGACCCCCGCGCGCAGGGCGCCGGCCAAGAAGGTCACGGCCGCCAGGAAGGCGGCGCCGACGGCCGACGAGGCCCCGAGCCGCCGCACGGCGGCCAGGAAGGCGACCGCGGCCGCGAAGCCGACCCCGGCGAAGAAGGCGACCGCGGCCGCGAAGCCGACCCCGGCCAAGAAGGCGACCGCCGCCGCTGGGAAGGCCACCGCCGAGAAGGCGCCGGCCAAGCGGACCCGCCGCAGCGCCTGAGGTGCCGGCTCGGGGGAGTGCCCGGCGGACGCCGCCGGCCGGGGACGCGTTCAGCGTGTCCGAGGGTCCGGCCGGCCTCGTGCTGCGGCTCGAGCGGGACGGCGTCCCGTGGTGCTGGGCGTTGCCGCAGGGGCCGCCGGGTGGGCGCGGGCCCGCGCTGCCCGCCGTCCCCACGACGGACGGCGCGGTCCCCGGGGTGCGGCCGTGGGACTCCGGCCGGTACGCGGTCGAGGAGTGGCGCGAGGGCCGCGTCGTCGTCGCGCTGGCCGGACGGCGGCTGCGCGGCCGGCACGTGCTCTTCCGCGAGCGCGACGGCGGCTGGTGGGTCCGCGCCGTCGACGTCCCGGCGGAGGGCGCGCCGCTGGTGCCGATGCTCGCGACCCCCGGGGAGCTGCCGCCACCGGCGCAGGACGACGCGTGGGGCTACGAGTTCAAGTGGGACGGTGTCCGGGCGATCTCCGTCGTCGAGGGCGGGACGCTGGCCCTCTGGGCCCGCAGCGGCACCGACATCACCGTCCGTTATCCCGAACTGACGCACCTTCCCGGAGCACTGGGCGGGCACGACGCGATCGTCGATGGTGAGGTGGTGGCCCTCGACGCGCGCGGTCGGCCGGACTTCGGCGCGCTGCAGGGGAGGATGCACCGCACCGGCCCGGAGGTGCGCCGGATGGCCGCCACCGCGCCGGTCACCTACCTGGTCTTCGACCTGCTGCAGTGGGACGGCGAGAGCCTGCTCGGGCTGCCGTACGCGCAGCGCCGGGAGCGGCTGGAGGGCCTCGGCGTCGCGGGTGGGCGGTGGGTGCCCACGCCGTGGTTCCGCGGCGGTGGAGCCGCGGTGCTGGCCGCCAGCCGCGACAACGGCCTCGAGGGGATCGTCGCCAAGCGGCTGGACGCGCCGTACCGCCCCGGGCTGCGCGGGCCGGACTGGCGCAAGGTGAAGAACGTCCGGACGCAGGCGGTCGTCGTCGGCGGGTGGCGGCCCGGGCAGGGTCGGCGGGCCGGGGGAGTGGGCTCGCTGCTGGTGGGCGTGCACGACGACGCCGGCCGGCTGGTGTACGCCGGGCACGTCGGCACCGGCTTCACGGCGGCGGCGCTCGAGGAGCTCGAGCCGCTGTTCACCCCCGCCGACCGTCCGCCGTTCACCGACGCGCTGCCCCGCGAGGTCACCCGCGACGCGCACTGGGTGGCGCCGGAGCTGGTCGGGGAGGTGGCCTTCGCCGCGTGGACCGCCGACGGCCGGATGCGCCACCCGTCGTGGCGCGGGCTGCGCGACGACCTGGTGCCCGAGGACGTGGTCGAGGAGTGGTGAGCCGGGTACGGGGAGTCGGGTGACCAGGCAGTTGGTGCGCGTCGACGGGCGGCAGCTGCACGTCTCCAACCTGGAGAAGGTGCTCTTCCCGGAGGTCTCCTTCACCAAGGCGCAGGTCATCGACTACTACGTGCGCATCGCGCCGGTGCTGCTGCCGCACCTGTCCGGCCGGCCGGTGACCTTCACCCGCTGGCCCGACGGGGTCGAGGGGCAGGCGTTCTTCGAGAAGAACAGCGCCCGGCACGCGCCGGACTGGGTGCGCACCGTGACGGTCCCGAGCCCCGGGAGCTCCCGCGGCCGGGAGACCCTGGAGATGGTCGTCCTGGAGACCGTCGCCGACCTCGCGTGGGCGGCCAACCTGGCCGCGCTGGAGCTGCACGTGCCGCAGTGGCAGGTGGGCAGCCGGCTGCAGCCGACGCTGCCGGACCTGCTCGTCCTCGACCTCGACCCGGGCCCGGACGCCGGGATCCTGGAGTGCTGCGAGGTCGCCGACCGGCTGCGCCGGCGACTGGTCGACGACGGCCTGGACCCGGTGGTGAAGACGTCGGGTTCCAAGGGCGTGCAGGTGTACGCGCCGATCCGGGTGCGCGACCGCGAGCACCCCAGCCGGTACGCCAAGGCGCTCGCGCAGGAGCTCTCCGCGGAGACGCCCGACCGGGTGGTGTGGCGGATGGAGAAGGTGCTGCGGCCGGGCAAGGTGCTCATCGACTGGAGCCAGAACAACCCGGCCAAGACGACGGTCGCCCCGTACTCGCTGCGCGCCCGGCCCGACGCCCCGGTGTCCGCGCCGATCGGCTGGGACGAGGTCGAGGCGGTGCTCGACGGCGCCGACCCGGGCTCGCTGCGCTTCCGCACCGAGGACGTGCTGGCCCGCGTCGAGGACTACGGCGACCTCTTCGACATCGCCGGGGCCCGGCGCGCCGTCCTGCCCGCGGCGTGAAGAAGGACCCCCCTGCCCCCCGCCACTCGCAGGCTCGCGGCGGGTCCCTGCAGGGGGGCCGTTCCAGTCCGTCACCACCTGGCATCCTCGCTATCCGTGTCCGCTGAACTGCCCTCGCCCGGCCCGCGCGACGACCGGCTGGCCGACGTGGGGCGCCTCGTCGTCCGCTGCCCCGACCGGCCGGGCATCGTCGCGGTCCTGAGCGGGCTGATGGCCGACGCCGGGGCGAACATCATCGACTCGCAGCAGCACTCGTCGGACCCGGTGGGCGGCACCTTCACGCTGCGCCTGGAGTTCTTCCTCGCCGACCTGGCCGGCCGGCGTCAGCAGCTCGAGGCGGCCCTGGCGCTGCTCGCTCAGACGTGGCAGTTCTCCTGGCGGCTGACCGAATCGGCCCACCGCCCCCGGCTGGCGGTCTTCGTCTCCCGGACCGACCACGTGCTGCAGGAGCTGCTCTACCGGGTGCGCGCCGGCGACCTGCGCGCGGAGATCGCCGCCGTCGTCTCCAACCACCCCGACCTCGAGCCGGTCGCCCGGGCGGCCGGCGTCCCGTTCCACCACGTGCCGGTGACGCCGGAGACGAGGGCGGAGGCCGAGGCGCGGGCGCTGGAGGTGATCGGGGACGTCGACCTGGTGGTGCTCGCGCGCTACATGCAGATCGTCTCGGCGGACTTCTGCAGCCGGTTCCCGGAGCGGCTGATAAACATCCACCACAGCTTCCTGCCGGCCTTCGTCGGGGCGAACCCGTACCGGGCGGCGCACGACCGCGGCGTGAAGCTGATCGGGGCCACCGCGCACTACGTGACGCCCGAGCTCGACGCCGGGCCGATCATCGAGCAGGAGGTCGCCCGGGTGGACCACCGCGCGACCGTGGAGGACATGCGCCGGATCGGCCGCTACGTCGAGCGCCAGGTGCTGGCCCAGGCGGTGACCTGGCACGTGGAGGACCGGGTCATCGTGGACGGCGAGAAGACGATCGTCTTCGCCTGAGGGAGGACCCCGTCCCCGCTCCTCGGCGTGTCTTGATTTGACTCGTTCAAGAAAGCCGTGTTGGGTGGGTCGTGATGGAGACGACCTGGCAGGAGCAGCTCCGCGCGGTGGGGCTGCGTGTCACGCGGCCCCGCCTGTCGGTGCTGCAGGTGCTCGCCGAACGCCCGCACGCGGACGTCGACACCATCGTCACCGCCGCCCGCGAGGCGCACCCGACGTTGTCCCCGCAGGCGGTCTACGGGGTGCTGCAGGCGCTCGTCACCGGCGGCCTGGCCCGCCGGATCGAGCCGGCCGGCGCGCCCGCGCTGTTCGAGCTGCGCGTCGGTGACAACCACCACCACCTGGTCTGCCGCTCGTGCGGTGCGGTCGCCGACGTCGACTGCACCGTGGGGGCGGCTCCGTGCCTGACGCCCTCGGACACGGCGGGTTTCGTCGTGGACGAGGCGGAGGTCGTCTTCTGGGGTCTCTGCCGGGACTGCCGGTAGGGAACCCGTCGGAGACAACGAAGGTCCCCGAGCACCACGATCGAGGAGGAGTACACGCATGACCGACGTCGCATCGCAGGGCCCTGCGCCGAGCGAGGCCGACCGTCCGGTCCTGACCAACCGTCAGGGTCACCCGGTCTACGACAACCAGAACCAGCGGACGGTGGGCGCTCGTGGCCCGGCGACGCTGGAGAACTACCAGTTCCTCGAGAAGATCAGCCACTTCGACCGGGAGCGCATCCCGGAGCGCGTGGTGCACGCCCGCGGCGTCACCGCCTACGGGTACTTCGAGGCCGACGGCACGGTGGGCGACGAGCCGATCAGCACGTACACCCGCGCCAAGCTGTTCCAGGAGAAGGGCAAGCGCACCGACGTCGCCCTGCGGTTCTCCACCGTCGCCGGCGGCCGGGACTCCTCGGAGATGGCCCGCGACCCGCGCGGTTTCGCGGTGAAGTTCTACACCGAGGACGGCAACTGGGACCTCGTCGGCAACAACCTCGGCGTCTTCTTCATCCGCGACGCCATCAAGTTCCCCGACTTCATCCACTCGCAGAAGCCGGACCCGGTCACCTTCGAGGCCAGCGTGGCCGAGCGGGCCTTCGACTTCTTCAGCCAGACCCCCGAGGCCATGCACATGGTCACGCTGGTCTTCAGCCCGCGCGGCCTGCCGGCCACCTACCGGCACATGCAGGGCTTCGGCGTGAACACCTACAAGTGGGTCAACGCGCAGGGCGAGACCGTCCTGATCAAGTACCACTGGCTGCCCAAGCAGGGCGTGAGGTCCTACACCGCCGAGGACGGCGCGAAGGTGCAGGCGCAGACCCTCGGCGCCCACACCAAGGACCTCTACGACGCCATCGGGCGCGGTGAGTTCCCGCAGTGGGACCTGCACGTGCAGATCATGAGCGACGACGAGCACCCCGAGCTGGACTTCGACCCGCTCGACGACACCAAGGTGTGGCCGGAGGAGGTCTTCCCGCTGCGCAAGGTCGGGACGATGACCCTCGACCGGATGCCCGAGGACTTCTTCGCCGAGAACGAGCAGATCGCCTTCGGCACCGGCGTGCTGGTCGACGGCCTGGACTTCTCCGACGACAAGATGCTCGTCGGCCGGACGTTCTCCTACTCCGACACCCAGCGCTACCGGGTGGGCCCGAACTACCTGCAGCTGCCGGTGAACCGGCCCAAGGCCGAGGTCCGCACCAACCAGCAGGGCGGCCAGATGTCCTACGGCCGGGACGTCGTGGGTGCGAACCCGCACGTGAACTACGAGCCGTCGATCATCGGCGGGCTGCGCGAGGCCGAGTACCCGGCCCACGACGAGCAGGGCCCGGTCATCACCGGCCGGCTCACCCGCAAGCGGATCCCGCGCACGAACGACTACGCGCAGGCCGGCGAGCGGTACCTGCTGTCCGAGCAGTGGGAGAAGGACGACCTGGTGACCAACCTGGTGGGCGCGCTGCAGCAGTGCCGTCGCGAGATCCAGGAGCGGATGGTCTGGCACTTCTTCATGTGCGAGGACGAGCTGGGCCAGCGGGTCGGCGAGGCGCTGGGCATCTCCGCGGACGACGTCCGTGGCCTGCCGCCGCTGCAGACCCAGACCCTGTCGGAGGAGGAGCAGCAGCGCGCCGCCAACCTCGGCAAGAACGGTCCGCGTGACGTGATCGGTCACGTGATGACGCACTGCGTGCCCAACGAGCGCGTCGTCGTCGCGTAAGGCCCCTCCAGCACGGCCGGCGGGCCGCGACCGGGAGCTCCCGGTCGCGGC
>DASQXT010000309.1:0-2046 GCA_035639575.1 Geodermatophilus sp. | reverse complement strand
CCGTGGTCCACCACCGGTCCCCGCGGTCGGGCGTGTCGCCTTCCCCGGGACCGGCCGGCGATTCGAACCGGATCGGTCGCCCCCCGCGACTCGGCGCCACCACCTGTCGGCAGGCGCACCGCGAACGGGAGCAGGCCCAGGGCACCCTGGGCACGGCTGACCACGATACCCGCGTGCCGGAGACCGGTCAAAGCCGGGTCCTGCGCGGCTCGGCGGGCAGGGTCGAGCCCTCTCCACCGGGGTACGCGGGGGTCAACGCCGTTCGGTGACCTGGTGTTCCCGGGCCAGGGGGCGGACCCGGCGCGGCCGGGGGTGGCGCGACTGTAACCGCTCGGGACGCGACCCGGGTCACGTCCCGGCCCCGACACCCCGGGGACGCAGGACTGTCGTACCCCGGCCCTACGGTCGGTGCCAGGACGCCCACCCAGTGCAACCGGAGGATCCCGTGCACGTCGACCTCGCCCGCGAGCTGAAGGCCCACCTGTCGGCTCGGCTGGCCCGCTCCGGCGGGATGGTGACGGCCAGCGACGCCGGTGGGCAGCCGTGGGCGCGCCCGGCCCTGGGGCTGGCTCCCGTCGGACCGGACCAGGCGCACCTGGCCATCCGGCTGGCGGCGAAGGAGGACGCCGACGTCCTGCTGTCCGGTCTGGACGACGCGGTGCTCGACGAGGTCGACGTCCGCGTCATCGGCGCCGTCCGGTCCCTGACCGCTCCGACGGCGGAGGAACTGCGGCGGCGCACCCGGCCGCTGGTCCCCGGCCTGTCGGTGGGGCACCCGACGGTCACGGCCGGGACGCTCGGGGGTTTCGTCCGGGTGGGCGGGCGGCTGGCCGTCCTGTCCAACAGTCACGTCCTGGCCGCCGGCGGCGCCGCCGCGGTGGGCGACCCGGTGCTGCAGCCCGGGCCGTTCGACGGCGGGGACCCGACGACCGACGGGGTGGCCACCCTGACGGCCTTCGAGCGGTTCACCGCCGACCGGGCCAACCGGGTGGACGCCGCGGTCGCCGTCGTCGACGCCGAGGTGCCGCTGGAGCCGGGCCGGCTCCCCGGCGGTCCGCTGGGGGTCGACCCCGTCGAGGTGGACGACGTCGAGCCCGACGAGCGGGTGGAGAAGGTCGGGCGCACCACCGGGTACACCCTCGGCCTGGTCAGCGCCGTGGAGGTCGACGGCGTGGCCGTGCAGTACGACCAGGGTCTGTACACCTTCGACGACCAGATCGAGATCGACGGCGTCGCGGGTGCCTTCAGCGCCGGTGGTGACAGCGGCTCGGTGATCTGGCGCAGCGCCGACCGCGCGCCCCTCGGCCTGCTCTTCGCGGGCAGCGAGACGGGCGGGCGCACCGGTGGCGGGGTCACCTTCGCCAACCCGCTGGCCACCGTGCTCTCGGCCCTGGACCTCCAGTGGGTCGCCGGCTGACGAGGGGACGTCCCGTTGGCGGCCCCTCCCGAGGCTCGCCCCGAGCCTGCCAGGGGTGAGGCGGGGGTCCGCTCACTGTCGCGACGGCTTGATCAGGGGCACCATGGGTGCATGACCGACCGCGCGTCCGCCCGAGCCGCCAAGAGCGCCCTGAGCCACCGCCTGGCGGCCGACCCGGGCGTCGTCGGTGTCGGGCTGGCCCGGCGGGACAGCGGCTACGTCGTGAAGGTGGACCTGGCCGACGCGCATGCCGCCGAGCGGGTGCCCGGGGACGTCGACGGCGTCCGTGTCGTGACCGAGGTCGTCGGGGTCGTCCGGCCGCTCTGAGAGGACCCCTCCCCCTGGCAGCTCGGGGCGGCGCCCCGGAGGGGGCCGATAGCGTGCACCGAGGCGCCGACGAGGGTGCCGCGGGACGACGGGAGTGGACGTGCGCATCGGCATCCAGGCCAGCTACAGCGGGGGGTTCCGCGAGACCGCCGCCGAGATCCGCGAGCTCGAGTCGGCGGGGCTCGACCTCGCGACCGTCGCGGAGGTCTACACCTTCGACGCCGTCAGCCAGCTCGGCTACCTGGCCGCGGTGACCGAGCGCGTCGAGCTGATGAGCGGGATCTTCCCGATCTACAGCCGCA
>DASQXT010000308.1:0-2029 GCA_035639575.1 Geodermatophilus sp. | reverse complement strand
CCTCGAGCGCGCCAGGACCCGAGACCGGCCGCACGGCCGCGATCCGACCCCCGGAGGAGGTGGGCGACGTGATCAGCACGATGTGGACCCTCGCCCCCGCCGGGGCTCGTCGCCCGGCGGGTCTCGCCGTGCCCCCGGCTGCCCGCGCCATCGAGTCGCCCGTGGCCGCGCGGCTGCGCGCCCTCCCCGTGACCCGGGCCGTCCCCACGCGCCCCGGCACCCGTGTCCCCGGCCTCGACTTCTCCGGCATCGACGTCTTCGTGACCCCGGCGACCGGCGCCTTCGGCACCACCGGCTACGCGCAGCAGGTCGGCACGCGCACCACCACCGAGCACAACGGCACCACCCTCGGGATCCACTCCTCGGGGAGACCCTCGAGCTAGCGCTCGACAGGACCTCCTCGAGGCCGCGGAACCCGAACCGGGTTCCGCGGCCTCTCTCATCTCCGCCGCGGCACCCGCCCCGACCCCGGTCGGCGGGCCCCCGCCGGCCGCAGACGACGAGTACGAGGAGGAGCGGCAGTGCAGTCGACGGCCGACCGACCGACGTCCCACCGCCGAACCGGGCTCCCCCGGACCGGCGGCTCCCTTCCCCGACGGCCGACGCCGGCGCCGGCGCCGGTGCGGCGTCCCCTGCCGTGCCGGACCGACCCGGACCTGTGGTTCGCCGACACCCCGGCCGGGCTGGAGGAGGCCAAGGTCCGCTGCACGGAGTGCCCGGTCCGTGACGCCTGCCTGGCCGGGGCGCTCCGCCGCGGCGAGCCGTGGGGCGTCTGGGGCGGGGAGATCTTCGAGCGGGGTGTGGTCATCCCGCGCAAGCGCCCGCGTGGTCGCCCCCGCAAGGTGGCGGCCGCCTAGATGACCGATTCCAAGGGTCAGTGGTCGTAGGCGACTAGGGATCGCCGAACGGGTTGGCCGGTGTGGTCGTTGTGCCAGATTGCGGCGGTGAGCGCCAGCAGGCGCTGCAACACCCGGATGAGCACTCCGCCGGGGGTGTGCCCGCCGTGCAGTTCCAGGTCGAGTTGGCCTTTGAGGGTGTCAAAGATCGACTCGATGGTCTGGCGCAGCGGTTTGAACAGCGACGCCCCGGGGCGTTCGGGTTCGCCGCGGCGGGGCCGGCGCAGCAGGGTCAGCCCGGCGTCGGCGAGCTCGGCTTCGAAGCGGCGGCCGTAGTAGTGCCGGTCGGCGATCAGGATCTGGCCCGAACAGGCCGGGGCCAGCGCCGGATCCAGGTGCAGCAGGTCCAGCAGCACCTGGCGTTCGTCGGCCGTGGCGCCGGCGATGGCGAAGCTGACCGGCAGCCCGTGCAGGGTGGCGACCAGGTGCAGCCGCAGCCCCCAGAAGTAGCGGCTGTGGCTGGCGCAGTAGCCGTACTCGGCCCAGCCGGCCAGCTCCGAGCGCCGCACCGCCTCCCGGGAGCGGGCACACTCGATCGGGGTGGAGTCGACCACCCACACGTCATCGGCCCACAGGCTGGTGTCGATAGCCAGGGCGCGGATCAGCCAGGTCACGGTGCCGGCCAGCCGGCGCAGCCGCTTGTTGTAGCCAGGCTGGCCGGGCAGATAGGGAAACAGCGGGCGCAACTGCTCGCCGGCGAAGCGCAGCCAGCGGGCCTCGCTGGTGAATCCCAGCAGCGCCTGCAGCACCGCCAGGGTCACCAGTTCGGCGTCGCTGATCCGTGGGGTGATCCCGATGGCCGGTCGCCAGGGCCGGCGCTCGGGCGCGGCCTTCAGCAGATCGTCGGTGCGGGCATACAGTGCCGTCGCGAGGGTGTCCAGGTCGGCGTCCACGAGGGCCTCCCGGCTCGACGTTGGGTTAGCAACGCCAAGCCTGAACACCCTCGCCCGTGATCACACCGATCGCAGCGCGGACCCCTTGGAATCAGTCATCTAGTCGACCAGGCCGGCCGGGAGACGGCAGCGAGGCCCGCGGACAGCAGCAGGAGCAGTCCCGCTCCCACGGACCGCACCGGCTCCAGCCACCACACGCGCTCCGGTGTGGTCGGTGGCTCCGCCTACCCTGGGCCGGGC
>DASQXT010000307.1:0-4324 GCA_035639575.1 Geodermatophilus sp. | reverse complement strand
CGCGCCGCCTACGACCAGGTCACCGCGCAGAAGGCCGCCTACGAGCAGCAGCTGCAGGCCGCCGAGGTCGAGCTGCTGCGCCTGCAGGGCGCGCGCGACGCCTACCAGGCCTGGCAGCAGCAGAAGGCGGCCGAGGAGGCCGCCGCAGCAGCAGCCGCCCGCCGCGCCGAGGAGGAGGCGGCCGCGGCGGCCGCCGCGGCCCGGGCCGCCGCCCGCAGCCAGGGCTCCGGGTCCGCGACCAGCGCCGCCAACTCGGGCGGCTCCGGCAGCTCGGGTGGTTCCGGCCCCTACGTCAAGCCGACCTCCGGTCGCACCTCCAGCTGCTTCGGCTCCCGCTGGGGCGTCCTGCACGGCGGCGTGGACATCGCCGCGCCCATCGGGACGCCCATCTACGCGGCCCACTCCGGCGTCGTCGCACGGGCCGGTACGGCCACCGGTTTCGGCTACGCCGTCTACATCCGCGGCGACGACGGCGCGGTCACCGTGTACGGCCACGTCAACCAGTACTTCGTCCGCGCCGGCGAGCGGGTCGTCGCCGGCGAGCTCATCGCCGAGGTCGGCAACCGCGGCCAGTCCACCGGCCCGCACCTGCACTTCGAGGTGCACCCCTCGGGTGCCATGTACGGCGGCCAGGTCGACCCGGTGCCGTGGCTGCGCTCCCGCGGCGTGTCCATCAGCGGCTGCTGAGCGGCCCCCTGCAGGGGCCCGCTGCGAGCCTGCGAGCAGTGGGGGGCAGGGGGTCCTTCTTCAGCTGGCGGGTGCGGCGGAAGTCAGGTTGCAGTTGGTGCCGACGTAGTCGCTGAGCGCCGTCTCCGCCGGGCCGATCTCCTGGCTGATCCGGGTCGACGCGTCGACGTAGGCCTGCTGGCCCTCCGGGGTGGCCAGGTCGAGCGTGCCGGCGGTGTCGGAGAGCCGGCGCAGCCCGTCGAGCAGCGCGGTCCAGTCGTCGGCGATCGCGGCGGGGGCCTGGACCTGCTCGAGCCGGGTGACGGCCTCCGGGAGCCGGGTCGCGACGTCCTCCGGGGTCGCCGCCGCGAGGCTGCCCTGGACCTCGGTGAAGGCGCTGGTCATCTCCCCGCAGAACGTCTCGGCGGCCGGGTCGGGTGCCGCCGTCCCGCTCGACGGTGCCGCCGTCCCGCTCGACGGTGCGGACGACGAGGTCGCCGGCGCCGAGGTGCTCGGCGCGGCGGCCGGCTCGCCGGTCCCCGAGCCGCCGCAGGCGGTGAGCAGGGCGACGGCGGCGGCACCGGCGACGGCGGAGCGGAGCAGCGGGGCGGGGGAGCGCATGGGCTCGACGGTAGTTGCCGCCTGCGACGGGGGTGCCCGCGCGCGGCTACCGTGCCCGACGTGAGAACCCCGCTCGACCCCCGCGCCACCTGGGACCTCCCCGCCCCGGGGGCGATGCCGCGGACGGCGGACCTCGAGCCGCTGGTCACCCGGGTGCTGGCGCCCAACCCCTCGCCGATGACGCTGGACGGCACCAACACCTACCTGGTCGGCGCCCCGGGCAGCGGGCAGGCCGTGCTGGTCGACCCGGGGCCCGACGACCCGGCGCACCTGGCCGCGGTCGAGTCGGCGCTGGCCGCGCGGGACGCCCACTGCGTCGCCGTCCTGGTCACCCACCACCACGGCGACCACGCGGAGGCGGCGCTGCCGTGGGGCGCGCGGCTCGGCGCGCAGGTGGCGGCCGCCGACGCCCGCGTCGCCGGACCCGGCGGCCGGGTGCTGGAGCCGGGCGAGCGCCTGGCGCTGGCCGGGACGACGCTGGGCGTCGTCCCCACGCCCGGGCACACCGCCGACCACCTGGCCTTCCGGCTGGAGTCCGGCGCGGTCCTCGTCGGCGACCACGTGCTGGGCCGCGGGACGTCGGTGGTGACCCACCCCGAGGGCGACGTGCTGGCCTACCTGGCCTCGCTGCGCCGGGTGCACGACCTCGGGCCGAGCGCGCTGTACTGCGGGCACGGGCCGGAGCTGACCGAGGACCCGGGCGCGGTGCTGGACTTCTACCTGGCCCACCGGGCGTTCCGGGAGCAGCAGCTGCTCGCGGCGATGGTCCGCGGTGCGGGGACGGTCGACGAGCTGGTGGCCGACGTCTACGCCGAGGTGCCGCGGGAGGTGTGGCCGGCGGCGGCCCAGTCGACGCGCGCGACGCTGGCCAAGCTGGCCGCGGAGGGGCACGTGGTGCTCGACGGGGAGCGGGTGCGGTTGCCGTGAGCGTGCCGGTCGTCCGGGCGGCGGACAGCGAGCGCGACCAGCGGCGCGCCGCGGCGGCGCTGCGGGCGGCCGGGCTGGGGCCGGGCGACCGGCTGCTGGTGTCCGCGGCGGCCTCGCCGGCGCTGCTCGCCGTCGTGCTGGGCGCGCTGCGCTCCGGCGTCGTCCCCGTGGTGCTCGACCCGGCGCTGCCCGCGGCCGAGCGCGCCGCACTGGCCGAGGACGCCGACCCCGGGCTGGACGTCGGCGCCGAGCCAGAGCGGCTGCTCGCCGGGGACGACGAGGGCGAGCTCGCCGACGTCCCGCTGGCCCGGCCGATGCACTACACCTCCGGGACCACCGGCCGCCGCAAGGGCGTGTGGTCCGGCGTCCTGGCCGAGGACGACGCCCGCGCGCTGGCCGCCGAGGAGATCGACCTGTGGGGTCTCGGCCCGGCCGACCGGTACCTGCTGCTCTCCCCGCTGCACCACTCCGCGCCGCTGCGGTTCGCCGTCTCCACACTGCTGGCCGGTGGCGAGGTGCTGCTGCCCGGCCCGTTCGACGTGGCGCGCGCCGCGCGCACCATCGCCGAGCAGCGCCCGACGACCACCTTCTGCGTGCCCACCCACCTGCAGCGGCTGCTGGCGGTGTCGTCCCCCGCCCACCCCGTCGACTGGTCGTCCTTCCGCCGCCTCGTGCACGCCGGCGCGCCCTGCCCCGAGCCGCTGAAGCGGGCGGTGCTCGCGGCGGCGCCCGAGGGCAGCGTGTGGGAGTTCTACGGCTCCACCGAGGCGCAGTTCACCGTCTGCTCCCCGGAGGACTGGCTGGCGCACCCGGGCAGCGTCGGCCGGGCCCGCCCCGGACGGCGGCTGGAGACCGACGAGCGCGGCCAGCTGTGGTGCGCCGTGCCGCGCTGGGCGCGCTTCGAGTACTGGCGGGCGCCGGAGAAGACCGCCGCGGCCTGGCGCGGGGACCGGGTCACGGTCGGCGACCTGGGCCGGGTGGACGACGACGGCACCGTCTGGCTCGACGGCCGCCGCGAGGACCTGGTCATCTCCGGCGGCGTGAACGTCTACCCGGCCGAGGTCGAGGCGGTGCTCGACGCGCACCCGGGCGTCGTGGAGAGCGCGGTCGTGGGCGTGCCCGACCCGGAGTGGGGCCAGCGGGTGGTCGCCGCCTACGTCGGGAACGCCGACCCGGCCGAGCTGGCCGGCTGGGTGCGCGAGCGGCTGGCCCCCGCCAAGCGGCCCAAGAGCCTGCACCGGGTCGGCGAGCTGCCGCGCACCTCGACCGGCAAGGTGCGCCGGCTGGACCTGCCGGGGGTCCTCGGGCTGTGAGACCCGAGTGGGACGTCGTCGTGGTGGGGGCCGGCACGTCCGGCGCCCCGCTCGCCGCGCGGCTCGCCGACGCCGGACGGCGGGTGCTGGTCCTGGAGGCCGGCGCGGACCACGACGAGTTCCCGGCCGACCTGCGCGACGCCGCCCGGATGGCCGCCGCCGTCCCCGGGCACCCGGCGAACTGGGACCTCACCGGGGTGCTGACCGAGGGGGTGACCTTCCCGGTGCCGCGCGGGCGGGTGGCCGGCGGGTCCAGCGCCCTCAACGGTGGCTACTTCGTCCGCGGCACCCGTGCCGACCTCGACGGCTGGGCCGCCGCGGGCAACGACCTGTGGTCGTACGACGCCGTCCTGCCCTCGTTCGTGCGGCTGGAGGCCGACCGCGAGTACGGCGACCGGCCCGGCCACGGCGCCGACGGGCCGGTGCCGGTCCGGCGGCCCGCGGGCGGCCACCCGCTCGCCGACGCGCTCGGGGCGGCGGCCGCGGAGTTCGGCGCCCCCGAGGAGCCGGACAAGAACGCCGACGGGCTGCCCGGCTGGGGGCCGGTGCCGCTCAACGTGGCCGACGGGGTGCGGGTCAACACCGCGATGGCCTATCTCGCCCCGCGCCGCGGGCACCCCGGGCTGACCGTGTGCGGCGGCGTGCCCGTGCGCCGTGTGGTCGTCGAGGGCGGGCGCGCGGTGGGCGTCGAGACGGCCGACGGCGTGGTGCGGGCCGGCGAGGTGGTGCTGGCGGCCGGCGCCGTCGGGTCGCCGCAGCTGCTGCTGCTCTCCGGCATCGGCCCGGCCGACGACCTG
>DASQXT010000306.1:0-2189 GCA_035639575.1 Geodermatophilus sp. | reverse complement strand
GTCCTCGCCAACGACTTCGTGGTCCGCTGGCACGGCCACGAGAGCGAACTGGTCGAGCACCTCGACGACGCACGCGCGGAGTTCCGGCACGCCGTCGAGGCCGACGACCTCGACCACGCCAACATGATCGTCGGCGAGGCGGTCGGGCAGGTCCACGCCATCGAGGACGCCGGCGACGTCGTGCGGAGCATGGCAGCGCAGGCGGAGGACATCCTGACGGCGCGTCAGAAGGGGTAGGCGGCCCGCTCCGCTGCGGCAGCGACGTCCTCCGGGGTGGCCCGCCCGACCGCGCCGACGACGTCCCCGGTGGCGGGCTCGACCACGTCGTACGTGCCGCCCGACCCGTCGGTCCAGGCGCCGGTCCAGACCTTCCCCTGCCACGCGCCGCCGTCCAGCAGTGCCCTCCCACTCCCTCTCGTCGCCGGTGCGGCACGTCCCGGAGTCGCCCCGGGGGCCGCCTCCCGGCAGGGTAGGGACGTCGGCAGCCGATCCGTCGGCCGGGAGCAGGAGGGGTCCATGGGCACAACGAACAGCGCGGAGTGGCAGGCGCTGGCCGAGCACCACCGCGCGGTGCGCGACCGGCACCTGCGCGACCTGTTCGCCGAGGACCCGCGGCGGGGCACCGAGCTGGTGGTCACCGCCGGCGACCTGTACCTCGACTACTCCAAGAACCGGCTGACCCGCGAGACGGTGCGGCTGCTCGCGGCGCTGGCCGAGCGGGTGGGCCTGCGCGAGCGCACCGAGGCGATGTTCCGCGGCGAGCACATCAACGCCACCGAGGACCGCGCCGTCCTGCACGTGGCGCTGCGCGACCCCGCTACCAGCGGCCTCGTCGTCGACGGGCAGGACGTCAACGCCGAGGTGCACGAGGTCCTCGGCCGGATGGCCGACTTCGCCGACCGGGTCCGCAGCGGGGCGTGGACCGGGCACACCGGCGAGCGGATCCGGACCGTGGTGAACATCGGCATCGGCGGCTCGGACCTCGGGCCGGCCATGGCCTACCTCGCGCTGCGCGACTACTCCGACCGGTCGCTGGCCTTCAGGTTCGTCTCCAACATCGACCCGACCGACCTGGCCGAGGCGACCCGCGACCTGGACCCGGCCACCACGCTGTTCATCGTGGCGTCGAAGACCTTCACCACCCAGGAGACGCTGACCAACGCCCGCGAGGCCCGGCGCTGGCTGGTCGAGGGGCTGGGCGGCGACGAGAAGGCGGTGGCGAAGCACTTCGTCGCCGTCTCGACCAACGCCGAGAAGGTCGCCGAGTTCGGCATCGACACCCAGAACATGTTCGGCTTCTGGGACTGGGTGGGCGGCCGCTACTCGTTCACCTCGGCGATCGGCCTCTCGCTCATGGTCGCGATCGGGCCGGAGCAGTACCGGGAGCTGCTCGACGGCTTCCACACCGTCGACGAGCACTTCCGCACCGCGCCGTACGAGGAGAACCTGCCGGCGCTGCTGGGCCTGATCTCGGTCTGGTACGTCGACTTCTTCGGCGCGCAGAGCCAGGCGGTGCTCCCCTACTCGCAGTACCTGGCGCGCTTCCCCGCCTACCTGCAGCAGCTGTGCATGGAGTCCAACGGCAAGTCGGTCACCCTGGACGGCTCACCTGTCGACGTCGCCACCGGCGAGGTCGTGTGGGGGGAGCCGGGCACCAACGGCCAGCACGCCTTCTACCAGCTGCTGCACCAGGGCACGGTGCTGGTGCCGGCCGACTTCATCGGCTTCGCGCAGCCCAACCACGACCTCGACGGCATGCACGACCTGTTCCTGGCCAACTTCCTGGCCCAGCCGCGCGCGCTGGCCTTCGGCCGCACGGCCGAGGAGGTCGCCGCGGAGGGGACGGCGCCGGACGTCGTCCCGCACAAGGTGATGCCGGGTAACCACCCGTCCAACGCGATCGTGGCGCCCAAGCTGACGCCGTCGGTGCTCGGGCAGCTGGTCGCCGCCTACGAGCACCGGGTCTTCACCCAGGGCGTCGTGTGGGGCATCAACTCGTTCGACCAGTGGGGGGTGGAACTGGGCAAGGTCATGGCCAACCAGCTGGCGCCGAAGCTGCAGAGCGAGTCCGCGCCGGAGTACGACTCGGACTCCTCGACCAACGCGCTGGTCCGGCTGCTGCGGGAGGGCCGCGGCCGGCCGGCCTGAAGAAGGACCCCCCTGCCTCCCACCACTCGCAAGCTCGTGGC
>DASQXT010000305.1:0-3859 GCA_035639575.1 Geodermatophilus sp. | reverse complement strand
GCGATCGCGGTGGTGCCGGAGGTGACCAGCGCGTCGGTGCACTCCTTGGACGCCGCCAGGTGCAGGTAGGTGAACAGCGTCTGCCCGGCACGCAGGCGGGGGTACTCCTCGGCGACCGGCTCCTTGACCTTGAGCAGCAGGTCGGCGTCGGCCCAGACGTCGTCGGCGTCGGCCACGATCGTCGCCCCGGCGCCGGTGTAGTCGCCGTCCGGGATGGACGAGCCCTCGCCGGCGCCCCGCTCGACGAGCACCGTGTGCCCGGCCCGCACCAGCTCGGTCACCCCCGCGGGGGTGAGCGCCACCCGGTACTCCCGGTTCTTGACCTCTCGGGGGACCCCGACCCGCATCGTCCGCTCTCCTGGTCCCGGTGGGACGTCCCGAGGGTGACGGGCGCCGCACCGCGTCGTGGGCCTCCCCGGTGGGGGCGCGCCTCGCGCGGAGTGTAGGCAGGCCGGGCCGCCCCGGGGATCACCCGGCGGTGGTGGCGTACCCGCACGCGGTGACGGCAGCGCTGCAGACGTCCTCGTCCTGCTGGCCGGTGCCCCCGCTGGCGCCGAGCGCCGCGACCAGCTGCCCGTCGGCGTAGACCGGGACGGCGCCCGGCTGCGGCGTGAAGCGGCCCGCGGTCATGGTGGTCAGCGCGGTGGAGAAGTTCGGCAGGCTGTCCATCTTGGCCTTCTGCCCGGCGCTGGGCATGCCGTAGGCCGCCGCGGTCCAGGCCTTGCCTTGGGCGACGTCGGTGGAGATCCACGGTGCGCCGTCGGTGCGCAGCAGGGCCACGAGGTGGCCGCCGGCGTCCATGACGGCGAAGGACATGGGCACGCCGAGCCGGGCGCACTCCTCCCGGGCGGCGGTGAGGAGGGCCAGGGCCTGGTCGGAGGTCAGCACGGGGTCAGCCTGCCAGCGACCCCGGGCTCCCCGCCTGCGGGGAGGGCGACCAGGGCGGAAGGTGGTCGGGTCCCCATCCGGCAGGAGGAGTGCCCGTGCCCCTGTACGCCCCGTCCCCCGCGCTGCGCGGCCGCCAGCTGGTCGCCGACGTCGGGCTGCTGGCCTGGCTGGTGCTCTGGGTGCTGGTGGCCCGGACGGTGCACGGCGCGGTGCTGGCCCTCGCCGAGCCCGGCCGCGCCGTCGAGGACCTCGGCGCGTCGGTGGCCGGCAGCATGTCCTCGGCCGCGCGGGCGGCCGAGAACGTCCCGGTGGTCGGCGACGAGCTGGCCGCGCCGTTCGAGGCCCTGGGGGCGGCCGGCGGGTCGGTGGGCGGCGCGGGGCAGGCAGCGCAGGACGCCGTGGGGACGCTGGCCACGGTGCTCGCCGTCGTCCTCGTCGTCCTCCCGGTGGGCTGGCTGCTGCTGCGCTGGCTGTCCTGGCGGCTGGGCTGGGTGCGGGCGGCCGGCGCCGCGCGGCGGCTGGCCACCACCGACCCCGGGGTGCTCGCGGTGCGGGCGCTGGCCACCGCACCGCTGGACCGGCTCGCCGACCTGCCGCCCGGCACGGCCGACGCGTGGCGGGCCGGCGACCCGGCCGCGACCCGCGCGCTGGCCGCCGTGGAGCTCGCCCGTCTGGGGCTGCCCGCGGACACCCCCGGGCGGGACGGGCGCCGGTTGGGGTTGAGGTGACGCCTGGGACTGCCGATGACCGGGAGGACACCGGGAGGTAGGGCGTGGCACGGCAGGCACGACGACGGGGACGCGGGACCGGCACGGTCGCCGCGGTGGCGGCGGTCGGGCTGATCGCGCTCAGCGGGCCGGTCACCGAGGTCGCCGCGACGGGAACCGCCTCCCGGACGGCGCTGCCCGCGGTCCCGGCGCCCGCGGCCGCGCTCCCCCGCCCGGTTCCCGTCGTCGCCGTGCCCCCGGCCGCGCCGGCCGCCGTCCCGCCGGTGAGCGTCGTGGACATCCCGCGTCCGCGGCAGATCGAGGTCCGGGTGCGTCCCGGCGTCCCCCACGGCGTTCTGCCCGACACCGACCCGCCGCCCTCGTCGTGCGGCGGCTACGCCAACCCGCGGCAGGTCCTCCCCGGCGTGGTGCCCGGGGTCGCGTCGGCCACGGTGAGCTGGCAGGCCGACGGGCACACCGAGGTGCAGCGGTACCGGGTGCAGGCGGTCAGCCAGCGGCTGGTGCCCGGGCTGCAGCCCGAGCCGCCGTCGCTGGTCGCGCCCCAGCCGGCCGGCTGCGTGCCGGTCACGGTGACGTTCGCCGGGCTGACGTCCGGCGTCCCCTACGTGTTCTGGCTCGAGGAGGAGGTGCCCGACACGTTCGGCGTGCTGCGCTGGGTGCAGGTGGGCACCTCGGCCCCCGCCGTCATCGAGTAAGGACCCCGTCCTCCTCACCCCTCGCAAGCTCGGGGCGAGCCTCTGGACGGGGCCAGGCCTCCACGCTGGGCGTGGGGGTCTCTCAGCTGGTGTCGGCGGGGCGCAGCTTCGTCGCGGTCGCCCGGGCCTGCGCCGCGGCGAGCACGCCGATGACCGCCGACGAGTTGCGGATCCCGCCCGAGAACACGCGCTGCACCGCCTCGTCGAGCGGCACCCGCTCCACGGTCATGTCGAGCTCCTCGTGCTCGACGACGAAGCCCTCCGGCCGGTCGACGGCCGAGAGCCCCTCCGCGAGGTAGATCAGGACCTGCTCGTCGCAGAAGCCCGGCGTCGAGAAGTTGTTCGCCAGCAGCGCCCAACGCTCCGCCGCCAGGCCCACCTCCTCGGCGAGCTCGCGCTTCGCGGTGTCCAGCGGGGCCTCGCCGTCGGCGTCGCGCAGGCCGGCGGGCAGCTCCCAGAGGTAGCCGCGGACCGGGTGGCGGTACTGGCGGACCATCACGACCCGCCCCTCGTCGTCCACCGCGGCGATGCAGACCGCGCCGATGTGCCGGACGATCTCCCGCACGCTGTCCCCGCCGCCGGGCATCGCGACGGTCTCCCTGACGAGGGTGATGATGCGGCCCTCGTGCACGGTCTCCTTGGCGAGGACCTCGTACTCCCCCGGCCGCGCAGGCTCGGCCACTAGATCCCGACCTTCTCGTCCTCGTCCAGCGGCACGGGCAGCCGCGCGGACTCGGAGAAGTCGATCGCCGCCTGCACGAACGCCGCGAACAGCGGGTGCGGCCGGGTCGGGCGGCTCTTGAGCTCCGGGTGGGCCTGGGTGCCGACGAAGAACGGGTGGACCTCGCGCGGCAGCTCGGCGAACTCGACCAGCAGGCCGTCGGGCGAGGTGCCCGAGAAGACCAGCCCGGCGTCGCCGATCCGGTCGCGGTAGGCGTTGGCCACCTCGTAGCGGTGCCGGTGGCGCTCGGTGATGTCCGTGGAGCCGTAGGCCTGTGCGACGACCGAGCCCTTCTGCAGGGTGGCCGGGTAGCTGCCCAGCCGCATGGTGCCGCCCATGTCGCCGCGCCCGGCGACGACGTCGACCTGGCTGGCCATCGTCGCGATGACCGCGTCGGGGGTGTCGGGGTCGAACTCGGCGGAGTTGGCCTCGGGCAGCCCGGCCAGGTTGCGGGCGGCCTCGATGACCATGCACTGCAGCCCCAGGCACAGGCCCAGCAGCGGGATGCCGTTGACGCGGGCGTGCCGGATCGCGCCGAGCTTGCCGTCGATGCCGCGCACGCCGAACCCGCCCGGGATGCAGATGCCGTCGGCGCCGGCCAGCGCGCGCTCGGCGCCCTCGGGGGTCTGGCAGTCGTCGGAGGGGACCCAGCGGATCTCCACCCGGCTGCGGTGGGCGAACCCGCCGGCCCGCAGCGCCTCGGTGACCGACAGGTAGGCGTCGGGCAGGTCGATGTACTTGCCGACCAGCGCGATCGTCACCGTCTGCTTCGGCGCGTGGACCCGGTCGAGCAGGTCGCCCCACACGGTCCAGTCGACGTCCCGGAA
>DASQXT010000304.1:0-20479 GCA_035639575.1 Geodermatophilus sp. | reverse complement strand
AGGGCGGCCTGACCGCTGCGGCGCACCGCCCCGCCACGGCCGAGCAGGGTCAGCGCGCCGACGAGCAGCCCGGCCGGGACGGCGAGGAGCAGCGCCCAGCCCGCCAGAGCCGCGGAGGTGGAGGCGAGCGTGATCGCCAGCACGCCGGCGACGGCGACCGTCCACCCCCGCACGCGGTGGCCACCCTCGGCCGCCAGCTGCCCACCGCGCCAGGCGACGAGTGCGCCGGCCACGCCCAGCACCAGCCGCGCGCCGCCGTCGGCCCAGGAGACCGCGACCGCCGCGACGACCAGCAGCGCCACCCCGCCGGCCAGCCACCGGGGCCACGCCCGCCGGGCCTGCTCCGGACTCGTCCGCTCCACCGCCGTCATCGCTGCACCGCTCGCCACGCTCCAGAGTGTCCCCCACCGTCCGGGCGCACCGGCGCGAGCCGTGTCACCCTGCGAGGTGTGCCGCAGTGGCGCGGCCGGCGGAGCGAGGAGCGGAGTGGCGACCGAGGCGGATCGGACGGCGGGAGCGCCCCTGGCGCACCGGGCCGCGCACAGCAGGGCACTGCGCAGGGTGGCCCAGGTCGGCCTGGTCGGCTACGCGCTGCTGCACCTGCTGGTCGCCTGGCTGGCGTTGCAGCTGGCCTGGCAGGCCGGACGGTCGCAGCCGCCCGACCGCGACGCCGCCGTCGACCAGAGCGGGGCGATGGCGCTGCTCGCGGACTCCCCCGTCGGCCCGCTGCTGCTGTGGCTGCTGACCGCGGGGCTCGCCGGGCTGTGCCTCTGGCAGGCCGTCGAGGTGCTCCGCCACCACCGCCGGCTGCCCGCTCCCGGCCCCGTCCGGCGGCGCGCGGTCGTCCAGCTGGTCAAGACCGTCGGGACGGCGCTGGCCTACGGCTTCCTCTCCGTCTCGGCGGCCCGGGTCGCCCTCGGCCGCGCCGGCGATCCCGCCGCGGACACCCGGGCGGTGCGCGGCGTGCTCGCCTGGCCCGGTGGTCAGCTGCTGGTCGTCGCCGTCGGCGGAGTGGTCATCGCGATCGGCGTCTACCACGTGCGCAAGGGCCTGCGCTCGGACTTCCTCGACGAGATCGACCTCTCCACCGTCTCCCCCGCGCTCTGCACCGTGGCGCACCGGGCCAGTCAGGCCGGCTTCGTGCTCAAGGGCGTGGCCCTGGTGCTGGTCGGCGCGATGGTGGCCTGGGCGGCGGCGACGTTCGACCCGGCGCGGGCCACCGGCCTGGACAGCGCGCTGCGGGCGGTGGCCGCCCAGCCGCACGGCGCCTGGGTGCTGACCGTGGTGGCGGTCGGGCTGGCCGCGTTCGCGGTGTACTGCCTGACCCGCGCCCGGCACCCCGTGGGGTGAAGGACCACCCTCCCCGACCGGCGGATCGGCGGTCTCGCACCGCTCCGGGCGCCTCCGTGCGAGATCGGCGATCGCGCCGCGGCAGCGAGGCGCACGCCCGGCGGCGAGGTCGTCGTTGTGCCACGCTGATCAATCCCACGGGGACGTCCGGTGGGGTGGGAGGAGCCGGCCATGGGCGGGATGACGGGTCGGGCGGCCGGAGCCGCGGGCCGGGCGGGCGACAGCGACGCCCTCGAGAACCTGGCGCGCATCGGCCTGATCGCCTACGGCGTGGTCCACCTGCTCGTGGCCTGGTTGGCCGTCCAACTGGCCTGGGGGGTCGGCGGCGGTGCCGCGCAGGCCGACCAGAGCGGGGCGCTGGCCACCCTGGCGCAGCAGCCGTTCGGCGCCGTGGTGCTCTGGGTGGTGGCGGTGGGACTGGTGGCGCTCGCCGTGTGGCAGGCGGCCGAGGTGCTGCGCTGGCGCGGCGGGCTCTCCGCGTCGGGCGATGCCCGGAAGGAGGCGGTCGCCAAGGTGGTCAAGTCGGTCGCCAAGGCCGTCGCGTACGCGGTGCTGGCGGTGCTCGCCGTCCGGTTCGCCACCGGCGGCGGGCAGTCCGGGGCCCAGAAGCAGCAGCAGGCCACCTCCGGGGTCTTCGGCTGGCCCGCGGGGCGCTGGCTGGTGGCGCTGGTGGGACTGGTCATCGTCGGCGTCGGCGTCTACCTCGTGTACAAGGGCGTCTCGAAGCGGTTCCTCAAGGAGATCGACCTGCGCGAGGCCCCACCGCAGACCACCCGCCTGGTCACCCGGCTCGGGCAGGTCGGCTACCCGGCCAAGGGGGTGGCCTTCGGTCTGGTGGGCGTGCTGCTCGTGTGGGCAGCGGTCACCTTCGACCCGGCGAGGGCCAGCGGGCTCGACGGCGCCCTGCGCAGCCTCCTGGCCGTGCCCTTCGGCCAGCTGCTGCTCACCCTCGTCGCGGTCGGCATCGCCGCGTTCGGCGCCTTCTGCTTCGTCCGGGCCCGCTACCCCGAGCGCACCTGAGCCACCTCGCGCACGATCGTCCGCGTGCCCTCCGCCCGCCCGCTGCTCGACCGGATCCACCGACTGGTCGAGAACGCCCGCGAGGTCACCGACCACCCGGTGCTCGAGGCGGTCGCCCGGGTGGGGCTGGTCGCCTACGGCGTCCTGCACCTGCTGATCGGCTGGCTGGCGGTGCAGCTGGCCCGCGGCAGCAACAGCACCGACGCCGACCAGACCGGCGCGCTGCAGACGGTCGCCGGTACCCCGGGCGGCACGGTGCTGCTCTGGCTGATCGGGCTGGGCATGCTGGCGCTGGCGCTGTGGCAGGGCGGCGAGGTGCTGCGGTGGTGGCACGGGCTGCTCGACCGGCAGCACGTCGTCCGGACGGCGTTCGTCTGCGCCAAGTGCCTGGCCAAGGCCACCGTCTACGCCGTGCTCGGCGCGACCGCGCTGCTGTTCGCCCTCGGCCTGGAGTACGAGGCCGACGAGCGGTTCCGGGAGCTCACCGGCGAGACGCTGGAGGTCCCGGGCGGAGCGGCGCTGGTCCTCGCCGTCGCGGCCGGGGTGGTCGCGGTGGGGCTGTACACGCTGGTGCGCGGGCTGACCGGCGGCTTCATGAAGGACATCGACCTGCCCACCGCCCCCGACCGCTGGGAGCCGCTGATCGAGGCGGTGGGCCGGGTCGGCTACGTCGCCAAGGGCACCGCGTTCGGGCTGGTCGGCGTGCTGCTGTGGCGGGCGGCCGTCACCGCCGACGTCTCCTCCGCCACCGGCCTGGACGGCGCGATGACCGCCATCGCCTCGGTCGGCGCCGGCCCCTGGCTGCTGGGCGCGGTCGCCGCCGGGTTCGGCGCCTTCGGCGTGTACGCCCTGGCCCGAGCCCGCTACCCCGACCGCGACCCGTCGACCTGAGCGGGCACCCGGGACGGGCCGCGGCGGGCCCCTGCTCTAGGTCCGCGGGCCGCCGGCGACGTAGACGACCTGACCGGAGACGAACCCGGCCCCCTCGCTGACGAGGAACGAGACGGTGTGCGCGATGTCGGCAGGAGTGCCGGCGCGCTGCACCGGGATCGCCGCGGCCCGCTCGGCCACGTACTCCTGCCAGTCGCGGCCGATGCGCTCGGCGGTCGCCCGGGTCATCTCGGTCTGGATGAAGCCGGGGGCGATCGCGTTGGCGGTGACGCCGAACCTGCCGAGCTCGATCGCCAGGGTCTTGGTGAAGCCCTGCAGCCCGGCCTTGGCCGTGGCGTAGTTGGCCTGCCCGCGGTTGCCCAGCGCCGAGGTGCTCGACAGGTTGACCACCCGACCCCAGCCCGCCTGCACCATGTGCTGCTGCACCGCCCGGGTCATGAGGAACGAGCCGCGCAGGTGCACGTGCATGACCAGGTCCCAGTCGGCGTCGGTCATCTTGAACAGCAGGTTGTCGCGGGTGACCCCGGCGTTGTTGACCAGCACCACCGGCGGCCCGAGCTCGGCGACGACCCGCTCGACGGCAGCCTGCACCTGGTCAGCGTCCCCCACGTCGGCCCCGACCCCCAGGGCGCGGCCGCCCGCTGCCTCGATGGCCTGCACCGTGGCGGCGGTCGCGGACTCGTCGAGGTCGACCACCGCCACGGCGAACCCGTCCTGCGCCAGCCGCTGCGCGGTGGCGGCGCCGATGCCACGCGCCGCGCCGGTGACGATCGCGACGCGCTGCTGGTCGGTGGGGCGGGACTCGGACACGCGGCAGCTCCTGTAGGTGAGGGATGGGATGGCCACCCTTCAGGGGCCCACGCCGTGCGCGAAGCGTGGGGGGAAGGGTGGTCCTCTCTCAGACCCGCTCGAAGAGGGCGGCGAGGCCCTGGCCGCCGCCGATGCACATCGTCTCCAGCCCGTAGCGGGCGTCGCGGCGGGCCATCTCGCGGGTCAGCGTGGCCAGGATTCGGCCGCCGGTGGCACCCACCGGGTGGCCCAGCGAGATGCCCGAGCCGTTGACGTTGGTGCGCTCGAAGTCGGCGTCGGTGAAGCCCCACTCGCGGGTCACCGCCAGCACCTGGCTGGCGAAGGCCTCGTTGAGCTCGATCAGGTCGACCTCGGCGAGCTTGACGTCGGCCAGCGCCAGCGCCTTGGCGGTGGCCGGCACCGGCCCGATGCCCATGGTCTTGGGCGGCACCCCGGCCACGGCCCAGGACACCAGCCGCGCCAGCGGCCGCAGGCCCAGCTCCGCGGCCTTCTCCGGGCTGGTGACCACGCACACCGCCGCACCGTCGTTCTGCCCGCTGGCGTTGCCGGCGGTGACGGTGGCCTCCGGGTCGTCCTTGCCCAGGATCGGGCGCAGCTTGGCCAGGGTCTCGACGCTGGAGTCGGGGCGGATGTGCTCGTCGCGGTCGACGACGACCTCGCCCTTCCGCTGCCTGACCGTCACCGGCACGATCTCCTCGGCGAACCGGCCCGCCTCGGCGGCCGCGGCGGCGCGCTGGTGGCTGCGGACGGCGTACTCGTCCTGCTCCTCCCGGGGGATCTTGTACTCGCGGCGCAGGTTCTCCGCGGTCTCCAGCATCCCGCCGGGCACCGGGTGGTTCTGGCCACCGGCGGTCACCCGGCCGCGGGCCAGCCCGTCGGCCAGCAGCACCCCGGGGCCGGCCTTGACGCCCCAGCGCATCGCGTTCGAGTAGAACGGCGCGTTGCTCATCGACTCCGCGCCACCGGCCAGCACGACCTCCGAGGTGCCGGTCTGCACCTGCATCGCCGCGTAGACCACCGCCTGCAGGCCCGAGCCGCAGCGGCGGTCGATCTGGATGCCCGAGGCGGTCACCGGCAGCCCGGCGTCCAGTGCCGCGACCCGGCCCAGCGCCGGGGCCTCCATCGTCGGGTAGCAGTGCCCGAGCAGGACGTCGTCCACCGACTCCGGCGGCAGCCCGGTGCGCTCCATCACCGCCCGGATGACCGTCGAGGCCAGGTCCTGCACCGGGACGTCACGCAGGGAGCCGCCGAAGCCGCCCACCGGGGTCCGCAGGGGCTCGCAGATGACCGCATCACGCACGGGGTCCTCCTCGTTCGTCGCCGTCGGCACCCTGAGTCTGCCCCCGGGCGGATGGCCGTGTCGCGGCGGCCTCTCCGCACGTCGCGCGCGGAGTCGGCGTGCTCTCCGTAGCCTGCCGCGGTGGCCTGGAGGCGAGCGGTGTTCGTGTTGTTCGCGGTCGCGGCCGGCACCAACGTCCCGACACCCCTGCTGCTGGTGTACCAGGAGCGGCTCGACCTCTCCGCCGAGGTGCTGACCGCGCTGTTCGGCTGCTACGCCGCGGGTCTGGTCCCGGCGCTGTTCCTGGCCGGCCCGCTCTCGGACCGGCTGGGTCGCCGCCGCGTCGCCCTCCCCGGTGTCGTCCTCGCCGGGCTGGCGTCGCTGGCCTTCGCCGCGGCCGGCGGGTCGCTGGCGCTGCTGTTCGCCGCCCGGTTCCTGCAGGGCGTGGTCAGCGGCGTGGTGTTCAGCGTCGCGAGCGCCTGGGTCGCCGAGCTGTCGGCCGCCTCCGGGGAGGGAGCCGGGGGGCGGCGGGCCGCGGTCGCGATGACCGCAGGCTTCTCGCTCGGTCCGCTCACCAGCGGGCTGCTGGGCCAGTTCGCACCGGCGCCCACCGTGCTGCCCTACCTGCTGCACGCCGTGCTGGTGGGCCTGGGGCTGGCGCTGGCGGTGCGGGTGCCGGAGACCGTCGTCCCGCGGCCCGGCCGACGGCGCGAGGACGGCGACCTCGCCGTCCCGCTGCTGCCGCCGGGCAGCCTGGGCCTCGCGGCGACCGTGCTGGCCCCGGTGGCGGTCTGCGTCTACGCGTTCCCGTCGTCGGTCATCTCCGCCGTCCCGTTGCTCGGCGAGCTGCCGGCGGGCGGGGTCGCCTTCACCGGCGTCCTCGCGGGGGTGACCCTCGGCGCGGGGACGCTCGTCGCCGGGCTGCAGCGCCGGCTGGGATCGTGGACCGCCGTCACCGGTGCCGCCCTCGGGGCGGTCGGGTACGCGACCGCGGCGCTGTTCGTGGCCACCGGCGACTGGCCGTGGCTGCTGGCCGCGGCCCCCCTGCTGGGGTCCGGCGGCGGCCTGTGCCTGGCGGCCGGGCTGACGGTCACCGGCCGGCTGGCCGCGCCCACCCGCCGGGGCGAGCTGACGTCGGTCTTCCTGGCCTGCGCCTACCTGGGCTTCGCCGTCCCGTTCCTCATGGCCACCGCGGCCCGCTCGGCGCCGGCCTGGGTGCCGCTGGGCGTCGCCGCGGCACTCACCGGGCTGCTCGCCGTCCGGCTCCTGCCGGTCGCGCACCTCGGCCGGCTGTGAGAGGTCGACCCGTCCCGCGCCACGTGGGCCGGTGGCCGTCGAGCGCGCCCCGCGTCAGACGGCGATGGCCGCGCTGGGGACGACCAGGCCCCGCGGCTCGAACTCCTCCACCCTCGGCTCGGCCGGAGGCGCCTGGTCTCCGCACACGGCGGCGAACGCGGGTCTGACGACCTCGGCGAAGAAGCGGTCGCACGTCTCCTTGGACTCCCAGACCTCGATCAGCTGGAAGCCGCCGGGAGTCGGCCGGCCGATGTGCAGCAGCAGGCCGTCGGCCCGGCCGGAGCTGCGCCGTCCCACCTCGGCGTGCAGGGCGTCGTAGAAGTCCATCGGCGCCGAGACGTCCATGACGAGCCCGTGGGTCATGGCGAACTCCGTTCTCCCGTGCGGCCGGGGGCGGCCGTGGGTGTCGTCGACCGCCCGGCATCCTGCAGGAGCGGCACCAGGCGGCGGGCCAGCTCGGGGTGGTCGATGAACGGGTTGCGGTTCCCCTGCCGCTCGGCGATGGCGGCGTTGCGGTGGCGCTCCCACTCGGTGACCGGCTCCTCCTCGTGCCAGGCCACCAGCACCTCGTGCCGCTCCGGCGGCATCTCGTCGGCCTCCACCAGACCCGGGTAGCGCAGCAGGAAGTAGAGGACGGCGCGGGCGGCCGGCCCCTTGCGGTGCGCCGGCTCGAACCCGTCGGCCGCGCTCTTGCCGCAGTCGTCCCGCACCACGTCGAGCGTCGGGCCCGCGGCAGTCGGCTCGGGGAAGTCCGCGAACTCGTCGTAGGGAGTGTTGCCGCGGAAGCTGTTGCAGCGGGTCTCGCACGCGAACAGGTGGTGCAGGTCCCCGCGCATCGGCTCCTGCTTGCCGAACCAGCTCTGCGGGACCGCGTGCTCGCAGTTGAACGGCAACGCGTCCTCCACCGCGTCCAGCACCTCGAGGGCGTCCCGCGCCTGCGGGCCCCCGAGGCGGGAGGTCAGCTCCCGGGCGCGGTCCTCGGCGATGGCGAGGTCGGCGCGGATCAGCTCCTCCGGGTCCCACTCGTGGCTGGTGTACAGGCTCCGGAGCCTGCCCGTCGGCTGCAGGTCGACCCAGGGGTACAGCTCCCTGGCCGGCTTGTAGCCCGGCCTGCGCACGTGGGTGCGCGTCACGAGGTCCCTGAACTGCTCGGGCGCGACCTCGCCGTAGTAGCTCTCCGCGGCGGCGGCATCCGCGTCGGCGTCGTAGTACACCCGCTCCCGGGCCGCGGCCAGCTCGCTCAGCGCGGCCGCCACGTCGGCCGCCGTCAGCCCGGGCACCTGCAGGACGTCGCTGGTGCTCACCGGACAACACCTACCCGAGGGTCGTCACCGTGGCGTCACCGGCCACATCGGGCCGGGTGGTCCACGCGACGGCGCCCCCTCCCGGAGGAGGGGGCGCCGCCGAGGCTCACCGCAGGGTCAGCGCAGGCCCTCCGCGAACTCGCCCTCGAACGCGGTCTGGACGACGGTGGCGCCACCCGGGACGTCGGCCGGCCGCAGGATGAAGCTCTGCAGGCTCGGCGAGCGCCCGGGCTCGAAGCCCTCGATCGGGACGACGAGGCCGCCGGTGTCCACGTTCTGCAGCTCGTTGAAGGCGTTGACCACGCCGGCACGGGTGAGGTCGCCGTTCTTGCAGGCGGAGTCCAGGACCTGCTTCATGATCTCGCTCATGCCGTAGCCGACGAGCACGCCGAGGCTCGGCTGCACGTCCGGGTAGGCCGCCTGGTACTTCTGCAGCAGCTCGGGCTGGGCGTCGAAGGCCGACACCGGGCTGGCCACGTACAGGTGGTCCTTGAGCGCCTGCGCGGCCGGACCCTGCAGCAGGCCCGGCGCGAACACCGGGTTGCTGCCGATGATGGGCACGTTGAGCCCCTGGGCCGCCGCCACGCCGGCCGCCGAGGCGGTCTGTGTGGGCGCGACGGTCAGGGCGATGGCGTCGACCCCGGCCGCGGCGAACTGGGTGATCTGTGCGGTCATGTCCTGGTCGGTCGACTTGATCTGCGCGGGGATGATCGTCAGCCCGCGCTGCTCCGCGACGGCCTTGCTGCCGGCCAGGCCGTTCTCGCCGTACTCGCCCTCGAAGTAGATGTGGCCGACGGTGTCGCCCTCCTTCAGCAGCCCCTGGTCGAACAGGTAGGAGTAGCCGTTGGACAGCTCGACGTCGTAGGTGGCGCCCACGACCCCGGTGCCGGGGATCTCGGTGAGCGTGCGCGCCCACGCCGACGGGAAGTTGACGATCTGGTCGGACTCGTACTCGGGGGCCAGCGCGGTGTTGATCGGCGAGCCGATCGTCTGCTGCATCGCCAGGATGTTCGGCTCCATGCTGCTGTACAGCTGCACGCCGGTCTGCGGGACGTAGCCGGTGTCCTGCACGTCCAGCTTGACCGAGTAGGTGTCGCAGACCTTGTTGTCCTGCCAGAACAGCGTGTTGGCGTTGGTGATGTCCTGGCCGAGCGCGGCGAACACGCCGGTCAGGTCGGTGAGGACGCCGAGGTTGATCGTCGTCCCCTCGATGCCCACGTCGGTCTGGACGTCGGCGCCCGAGCCGCTCCCTCCCCCTCCGTTGCCGCTGGACTCCGGCGCCTTGGTGCTGCAGCCGGCGGTCGCCACGACGACGGCCGCGGCGACCGCGGTGGTCGCGCGCAGTGCCTTGCCTGAACTCATCTGGTGTCGCTCCCTTGCGATGGACGGACGGAGGGGGTCGGTGCGGAGCCGGGTTGCTCCGGGGGTGGGGTGGTTCCCCCGCCACGGGCGGGCGCACGGCCCCGGCGGAGGCGTTGGGTGACGCGCTGCGCGATGCCCGCCAGGCCGGCGGGCTCGAACAGCACGATGAGGACGATCGCGGCGCCGTAGAGGAACCGGGCGGCGAAGCCGGCGGAGATGCCGCCCTGGCCCGGCGCGCTCACCAGCGGCAGCACGTCGGCGTACTGCTGGAACAGCAGCGGGAGCGCGGTGACGAACAGCGCGCCCAGCGCCGCGCCGCCCACCGAGCCCAGCCCGCCCAGCACGACCATCGCCAGGTACTGGATGGAGACGACGAGGGTGAAGGACTCCGGGGCGATGCTGCCGATGGACAGCGCGTAGAGCACCCCGGACAGGCCCGCGTACATCGAGCTGACCAGGAACACCCGCGCCTTGTAGGCCTGCACGTTGACGCCCATGACCGACGCCGCGACCTCGCTGTCGCGCAGCGTCTGCAGCGCCCGCCCGGGACGGCTGCGCAGCAGGTTGCGGGCGAAGACGTAGGCGGCCAGCGCCAGGACGAGCCCGAGGTACCACAGCCGCTCGGCCTCCCGGAACGGCACGCCCAGCACCCACAGCTGCGGGTCGCTGTTGCCGAAGGTGAAGCCGAACAGCGAGAACTCCGGCGCCGCGCGGCCGTTGAAGCCGCCGGTCACCGGCGTCCAGGTGTTGAGCACGTGGACGCCGATGAAGACCAGCCCCAGCGAGGCGACGCCGAGGTAGATGCCCCGCAGCCGGGCCGCGATCGGGCTGAAGACGAGCCCGGCCAGCCCGGCGAGCAGGACGCCGACGACCATGCCGACGACCGGCGGCAGGCCCAGCCCCTGCAGCGCCGCCCGGGTGCCGAGCCCGCCGGACTCCCCCGAGATGTAGGTGTAGCTGACCGCGCCGACGGCGAGGAAGAAGGCGTGCGCCAGGGACAGCTGGCCGGTGGTGCCCACGAGCAGGTTGAGGCCGATGGCGCCGATGGCGGCGCCGAACACCGCGAAGCCGGTGCGCAGCCAGAACTCGTCGAAGTACAGCGGGAAGACCAGCAGGAAGGCCAGCAGCGCCGCGATCAGCACCCATCTGACCACGGTGCCCCGGCGGACGGTCCGGGCCGGCCGGGCCGCGGGGGACGACGCCGCGCGGGAGGCCCCCGACGGACGGGAGACGGTCTGCTCAGACACGGGTCAGCTCCTTGGTGCCGAAGAGCCCCGAGGGCCGCACGAGCAGGACGGCGATCATCACGACGTAGGGGACGACCTCGCCGAAGCCGCGACCGAGGAACAGCAGGTGCTCCTGGTAGCCGGCGGCGAAGGTCTCGGCGAGCCCGATGAGCAGCCCGCCCACCAGCGCGCCGCCGGTGGAGTCCAGCCCCCCGAGGATCGCCGCCGGGAAGGCCCGCAGCGCGGTGGCGTACACCGCCGAGCTGACACCGGGGGTCGGGCTGCCGACCAGGAACAGCGCGGCGACCCCCGCGAGGACGCCGGCGACGACCCAGGCCAGCGCGGAGACCCGGCCCTGCCGGATGCCCATGAGCGCCGCCGTCTCGCCGTCCTCGGCCGACGCGCGCATGGCCACGCCCCAGCTCGAGTACTTGAAGGCCACGAAGAACAGGACGATCAGGACGCCGGCGACGACCATGGCGATCAGCCGGTTCTGGGTGATCCCGATGCCGCCGATGCGGACCGACTCCCCGCCCCACGGGTGCGGCACGTTGAGGATGTCCGGGCCGATCCGCCGGATCAGCTCGGTCAGCAGGATGATGTCGACGCCGATGGTGACGATCGCCAGGCTGATGACGGGCGCGCCGCGCAGCCGGTTGATGATCAGGCGCTCGATGAGCAACGCGGCCAGCGCGGTGACGAGCAGGCCGACGAGCACGGCGGGCAGGAAGCCCAGCGGCCCGGACAGCCGCGCGATCGAGTACGCCCCGAGCAGCAGCAGCGAGCCGTGGGTGAAGCTCACGACCTCGCTGGCCTTGAAGATGATCACGAAGCCGAGCGCGATCAGCGCGTA
Organism: Geodermatophilus sp.; assembly: GCA_035639575.1. Lineage (GTDB taxonomy): Bacteria > Actinomycetota > Actinomycetes > Mycobacteriales > Geodermatophilaceae > Geodermatophilus. Next base: position 9,088 of record DASQXT010000304.1, on the reverse strand, counting down.
GATGGCGCCGAGCGACAACCCGTTGAGCAGGAGCGAGAGGAACTGGGTCACGAGGTCGTCCCTGGCGTCTCGGTGGTGTGGTGGGCGGCGGCCTCGGCCGGCCCCTGCTCGTCCCCGGAGCCCAGGTAGGCGCGGATGACCTCGGGGTCGGCCTGCACCTGGGCCGGGGTCCCGTCGGCGATCCGGCGTCCGAAGTCCAGGACGGTGACCCGGTCGGCCAGGGACATGACCATCCCCATGTCGTGCTCGACGAGGACGATCGAGATGCCCAGCGCCGAGCGGATCTCCCGGATGGCCTCGGCCATCCGGCTGGTCTCCTCGGCGTTCATCCCGGCCACCGGCTCGTCGAGCAGCAGCAGGCGCGGCTCGGTGCACAGCGCCCGGGCCACCTCGACCCGCTTCTGGTCGCCGTAGGACAGCACGCCCACGGGGGTGTGCAGCTTGTCGCCGAGGTCGAGGAACTCGGCGATCTCCCGGATCCGCTCGCCGTGCACCTTCCCCTCCCGGGTGGCGCGCGGCAGCCGCAGCCCGGAGGAGAGGAAGCCGGCCCTGGTCAGGTGGTGGCGGCCGAGCATGAGGTTCTCGGCCACCGACTGGGCGCCGGAGAGGGCGATGTTCTGGAACGCGCGGGCCACGCCGACCCCGGCGATCTGGAACGGGCGCATCCGGTCCAGCCGGACGTCGCCGAACCGGACCTCCCCGGAGGCGGCCTTGTAGACGCCGGAGAGGACGTTGAACATCGTCGACTTGCCGGCGCCGTTGGGCCCGATGACCGCGTGGATGGTCCCCGGCGCGACGGTGAAGGAGACGTCGCTGAGGGCCTGGATGGCCCCGAAGCGGACGCTGATGTGCTCGACCTCGACCGGCGGGACGTCCGACCGGGTCTCGGTCGCGGCCGCGGTCACGCCGTCCACCGCGACAGCGTCCGGCGGGAGTGGCGGCCGACCGGCCCGGTGGCCGCCGGGTCGCCGTGGCCGAGGTAGAGCCGCTGCACCTCGTCGGTGCGGGCGAGCTCCTCGGCCGGCCCGGACAGCGACACCCGGCCGACGTCGAGGACGTAGGCCAGGTCGGCCACGCCCAGCGCCATCGTGGCGTTCTGCTCGACCAGCAGCACCGAGGTGCCCTGCCGGTTGATCTCGGCGACCACCTGGCCGATCTGGCCGATCACCCGCGGGGCCAGCCCCAGCGAGGGCTCGTCGAGCAGCAGCAGCTTGGGGCTGGCCATGAGCGCCCGGCCGATGGCCAGCATCTGCTGCTCACCGCCGGAGAGCAGCCCCGCCCGCTGGCCGCTGCGCTGGGCCAGGACGGGGAACAGGTCGTGCACCCGGGCGTGCGCGGCGGCCTTGGCGGCGCGGTCCCGGTTGCCCATCCCGCCGGCGCGCAGGTTCTCCTCGACGGTGAGCCGGCCGAAGATCCGCCGGCCCTCCGGGACCTGGACGACGCCTCGGCGGACGATCTGCCCGGGGTCGCGGCCGGTGAGAACGTCACCGTCGAACTGGACCGAGCCCTCGTCGACGCGCCCGCGGTGCAGCCGCAGCGTCCCGGAGATCGTCCGGAGCAGCGTGCTCTTGCCGGCGCCGTTGCTGCCGAGGACCGCGACGACCCTGCCGTCAGGGACCTCCATGGTCACGCCGCGCACCGCTTCGACGGCGCCGCCGTAGGTCACCCGCAGCGAGTCGATGCTCAGCATGCGGGCCGCTCCGCGGTTCCCGGCGAGGCGGCCGGCACCGGCCGGTCAGCGCGCCGCGGAACGGCATCGGTCTGTGGTGCAGGGCACATGGCCGGAGACTGTAAGGGCCCGGCACGCCGATCCGTGCACTGCCCACGCAGATCGTGACCGGCAGGTGACCTGGACGGGTGACGGGCTCCCCACCAGCGCGTTCAGGTTGCAGAGCCCAACTTCCGGACAGCACGACGGACCCGACGTGGAGCGGGTCCGTCGTGACGGGGAGTCAGGAGGTCCTTCAGGCCGCGCCGACTCCGGACGTGGGCTGCTCGACGGCGAGCAGGTCGTACAGGCCGGTGATCTGCAGCGGCCGGACGACGGCCCGGCTGGAGGCCAGCACCCGCAGGACGATGCCGGCCTCGATCGCGCGGCGGTGCGCGCGGGCGAGGACGCACAGGCCGGCGGAGTCGAGGAAGGTGACGGCGTCGAGGTCGATGGTGAGCGTCGGGACGCCGTCGGCGAAGGCCGTGTCCAGGACCTCGCGCAGCTGCGGAGCGGTGGAGGAGTCGACCTCACCGGCGACGGTGATCAGGAGGCCGGCGGCGGTGGACCCGGTCACGTCGATGGAGACCAGGTCGGGAACGGGGGCAGCGGTCACGGTGCGCCTCTCGGAGGTAGGCGAACCCGTGCGGAGGACCACGACGGCAGCCGTGGCACGACGCGGAGTCCGGCATCAGGTGCCGCGGCTGACTGTTGAACCGCTACCCCTGACCGTAGGGATCTCCGACCCCGATATCAAGGCCTGCCGGGGAGGGCGGGGTCCGGCGGCTCCGGGCCCCCACCGGGTGCGGCGACCGGGCCCGCTCCGCGGACGGGGGATACTGGACGGCGTGGCGCGGCGACTGATCGGGTGGGGTGCGGTCTGGCTGGTCGGCTCGATCGCCGCCTTCCTGCTGCTCGACCCGATCCTCGCCGCCTTCCTGGTCATCGTCGGCCTGTGCCTCTGGGTCGTCGCGGTGCTCTCCAGCGGCTGGGAGCAGCACCCCACCTTCGAACAGCGCGAGCTCACCCGGGCCCGCCGGCGCGCCGAGCGCCGGGAGCGGACCAAGGACGCCCGGGCCCGCGACCGCGCGCGCTGGGAGGCCCACCAGCGACGCAGGGCGGAGCGCGAAGCCGGCCGGTGAGCCGTCGGCAGCGCTCCGGTAATCCGGTCGACGGCGCAGCCGCCCGTCCGTAGCGTCGTCCCCATGCGGTCCTGACCCGTCCTCCGCGACGCCCCGCGGGTCGAGCACGTGCTCCCCGCCGTCCGCGCCGTCCTCCTGCGCCGGCGTCTCCTGCCCGCTGTCCCCCGGCTGCCGGTCGCGCAGCCCTGCCCTCCTCCGGAGGCCTGCCTTGTCACGCCCGAACCGCGTCCTCGACGGCGCACCCGCCACCGCCCGCGCCGCCCTCCCCGAGACCGAGGCGGCCGACCTCGACCGCCTGGCGCACGCGGTCCTCGCCCGCCCCGGCGCCGCCCTCGGCGCCGCGCTGCGGGCCGTCCTGCCCGGCACGGCCGGCGCCCGGTGGCTGCGCTCGGAGGGCCTGCCGCCCACCACCCGCGCCACCGACCTGACCGCCGAGCAGTGGCTGTCGCTGCACCGCTGCTGCGCGGCGGCCGGGCACGTCCCGGGTCCCGCCGCGGCCGGCGCACCGGCCGGCAGGGGTGGACGGCCGAACTCTCCCCACGGCCGTGCCCCGGGCGCGCACGCCATCCCGCGCTGGGGTCAATGACCCGCTACCGAGGGGGGCGCCGTCGGACCGGCTACGGGCCGACGGCGTCCTCGGCGGCGAGCGCGGCGGCGCGGTCGGGGTGCGCGAACGCCTCGGCCAGCGCCTGGCGCAGCGGCCACGCCCCCGACCGCCAGGCCAGCGCCCGCCCGAGCGCGTCCGGTGTGCCGTCGACGTGGTCGACCCCGTTGCCCGGCCACCACGGCACCGCCCGGCCACCGACCCGCAGCGGCTCGTGGACGGCGACCTCGCCGGGCAGCTCGGTCCCGCCCACCCGCGCGGCGGCCAGTTCCGCCCCCGGGACGTCGGCCCAGCGCACGGTGCGCGCCGGGCGGCTCTCCACCCGCGCCCGGACCACCTCGCCGGCCAGCGGCAGGTCCAGCAGGTCGGCGACCGGCCCGGGCGCCCCGCCCGCGGGCACGAGTGCGGAGTCGACCAGTGGCAGGAACCACGGCGCGTCGAGGACGACGGCCTCTGCGGCGGGCACCACGCGGTCCGGAGCCACGCGCACCCGGTCCGGTGGGTCCACGTCGACGCCGTCCAGCGCCGCGGCGAGCCGGGCGTGCACGGTGCGCAGCACCGCCGGGGCGACGGTCCGGCGCGGATCGCCGAGCCGGTCGAGCAGGTCCAGCGCGCCCTCGACGTCGGCCAGGACGTCGTCCACCGAGGCCGGGGGCCGCAGCAGGTCGAGCAGGGCCGGAGCGGCGTCCGCCGGTTCGTAGAGGCCCCGCAACTCCGCCGCGTCCGGGTGCCGCAACCGGTCCGGGCGCCGCCCGTCGAGCACCGGGTGGGTCCCCAGCCACCAGCGCAGGTAGCCGGGCACCGGCACGCCGGCGAGGACCACGTCGGCCCACGCCCGCGCGGGCAGCTCGGCGAGCAGCGGCAGCGCACCGGCCCAGTCGGCGACCAGCTCGAGGTCCCGGACGGCGGTCAGCGGCGGCCAGGTCGGCGCGGGCGCGTCGGCGGGCAGCCGGTCGAGGACGGCGTCGGCCCAGTCCTGCGCGCCGTCGACGTCGAGGTCGTCGGGGTCCTCGGCGGACACGAGCGCGAAGCCGTCGAGCACGCCCACGGCGCGCAGCACGTCCGGGTCGGCGTCCACCGCGGCGTCCAGCGTCCCCAGCGCCCCGTCGGCCAGCACGGCGGCGAAGCGTGAGCCGGGCAGCACGAGTTCACCCGCCGGTGCCCAGCCGCCGTCGGCGTCGGGCAGCGCCAGCTCGGCCAGCCATGGCAGCTCCCCGGGCGCGGGACCGGCCGCGGCGACCAGCGCCAGGACGGCGTCGGCGAACGCGGCCGGGTCGCGGTCGGGGTCCCAGCCGTCGTCGGCCGCGTCGACCGAGGTCTCGACCGCCGCCCGCACCTCCGGGTCGTCGAGCACCGCGGCGGCGGTCGCCGGGCGGGCGCCGAGTCGCTCCAGCAACCGGCGGGCGGCGGGCGGGGCGACGGCGTCCGGATCGGCCACCCGCAGCCCGAGCGGACCCAGCCGCGCCACCGGCAACCCCTCGGCGGGCAGCAGCACCCCCGACGGCCCGTGCGCGGTGCGGCCGTCGGCGAGCGGCACCGGCAGCGCGGCCAGCTCCTCGCGCTCGGCGCCGTCGAGAGCGGCGTAGAGCCGGGCCCACCACGCCGGCGGCCGGGCGACGCCGCGGACCGCCTCCACCGCCTCGGCGGTGCCGACCCGGCGGACCCCGAGGGCGGCGAGCGCGGGCAGGTCGCCCCGGCCGGCCCAGGCCGCCGGCAGCAGCCCGGGCAGGACGCCGGTCAGCGCGGCCACCCGGTCCTCGGTCGGCTCGGCGAGCACCGCGGCCCGGCCGGGCGGCTGGCGGTCGCGCTCCGTCCCGGCCACCGGCAGCCACGCGGCCTCGCGCAGCCGCTCCAGCGCCGCGGTGCACAGCGCGGCGTCCAGCTCGGCGCCGGCCAGCCCGATGCGCGGCACCAGCGCGAGCACGGCGGCGTCGTCGGCCAGCCCCGCGACGAGGTCGGCGTAGGCACCGGCGGCCTCGGCCACGAGCGCGTCGGTGACCGGCCCGGGCAGCACGTGCCGCCGGTCGGGCCCCAGCGGGAACGGGGCGATCAGCCGGGCGGGCAGGGTCAGCGGCTCGTCGCTGGGTGTCGGTCCGTGCACCCGCTGCGGCAGGGGCAGGGGCACCGGGCGGCCGTCGTCGTCCACCGGCACCGCCCAGGTGAGCGACCAGGCGCGGCGCTGCCGCTCCTCGACCGGCCGGCCCTCGAGCAGCTCCTCGGGCAGCAGGCCGTCCCGCCGCTCGAGCCGCCAGACCGTCGTCCGGTCGCCGTCGGTCAGCTGCGCCTGCGTGTCCGCGTACCGCACCGCCAGCGACCGCACCGCGCCGTCGAGGACGACGTCGATCCGGGCGAGGCCGGGCAGCGCGAGCAGCAGCTCCGCCTCGAGCTCCTCGAGCGCGGCCCGGACGGCGGCCCGCGACCCGGTGCGCAGCGGCAGCACCACCTCGGTGGCGAAGCCCGCGGGCGGGGTCCCCTCGGCCGGCCAGGGCAGCCGCAGCACCGGCACCGCGCCGTCCCGGCGGGCCACCTCGTCGGTCAGCGCGGGGATGCCGGCGACCTCGGCGCGGGTGCGGTCGGCGCTGAACGCGACCCCGCCGGTGGTGGAGCGCACCGCCGGCTCGTCGGTGACCGCGAGCACTGCGGCGAAGCCCACCCCGAACCTGCCGACCGTCTCGATGGGCGGCCCGCTCACGGCCACGGAGCGCCCGACCGACGTCGGCTCGTCGCGCTTGGCCGACGCGCGGAGCGTGGCCAGGCCCTGGACCCCGGCGGCGTCGAGCGGGGCTCCGGTGTTGGCCGCACGCAGCGCCTCTCCCCCGGCGCCGTCGTCGGCCAGCTCGAGCCGCAGCCGCCCCGGGACGCCCGCCCGGGCGGCGGCGTCGGCGGCGTTCTGCGCCAGCTCGACCAGCAGCCGGTCGCGGTAGCCGCCGCGGACGAGGTCCTCCTCGGCGTTGGCGTCCTCGCGGAAGCGGGCCGGGGAGTCGGCCCAGGCGGCGAGCACCCGCCGCCGCAGCCCGGCGGTGTCGAAGGGGTCGGCTGCCGGGGTGTCGGAGGGGTCGACCACGCCGCCAGCATGGCAGCGGAGCGGAGGGGTACCCCTGGTGCGTGTCCGAGATCGACGTGTCCCAGTACCGGTTGCAGGCCCTCCCCGACGACGACTCCGACGAGGACTGGGACGACGACGGTGAGCTCTTCGGCCCCGACGGCAGGCGGGTCGAGACCTGGCGGGAGGGCTACCCGTACGGCGAGCGCCTGCCGCGCAAGGAGTACGAGCGGGAGAAGCGCCGGCTGCAGATCCAGCTGCTGCGGCTGCAGAGCTGGGTCAAGGAGACCGGCCAGCAGCTCGTGATCGTGTTCGAGGGCCGCGACGCCGCCGGCAAGGGCGGCACGATCAAGCGCTTCACCGAACACCTCAACCCGCGCGGTACCCGAGTGGTGGCCCTGGACAAGCCGTCCGAGCGTGAGCAGACCCAGTGGTACTTCCAGCGCTACGTGGCGCACCTGCCCGCCGCGGGGGAGATCGTGCTTTTTGACCGGTCCTGGTACAACCGCGCCGGCGTCGAGCGGGTCATGGGCTACTGCACCGACGAGCAGTACCGGCGCTTCATGCGCCAGGCGCCGGAGTTCGAGCGGATGCTCGTCGACAGCGGCATCCGGCTGGTGAAGTTCTGGTTCTCGGTGTCCCGGCGCGAGCAGCGCACCCGGTTCATCGTCCGGCGGATCGACCCGGTCCGGCAGTGGAAGCTCTCCCCCACCGACCTGGCCTCCCTGGACAAGTGGGACGACTACACGGCGGCCAAGGAGGCGATGTTCGCCGCCACCGACACCGACCACGCGCCGTGGACGGTGATCAAGAGCAACGACAAGAAGCGGGCCCGGCTGGAGGCGCTGCGCCACGTCCTGTACTCGATGCCCTACGAGGGCAAGGACGAGGAGGTCGTCGGCCGGCCGGACCCGAACATCGTCGTGGCCGCGGCCGACGTGCTGGAGTCCGACCGCGAGGCGCTCGAGCGGGAGCTGGCCCCGGCCCGCTGAGCGAGGACCACGGCTGCTACCCACGAGTAACCTCCGTGCCCATGTCGCTCGCCGAGCAGAGGGGCGGCGCCGGGAGCCCCGCCGCCGAGACGTTCGAGTCGACCGCGCCCGCCACGGGCGCGGTCGTCGGGGTGTTCCCGGTGCACGGGCCGGACGACGTCCGTGCGGCCGTCACCCGCGCCCGCGCGGCCGCCGCGACGTGGGCCGACCTGGGCTTCGACGGCCGGCGGACGCGGCTGGCGGCCTACCGCGGCTACCTCGCCCGCCGCATGCACGAGCTGGCCGACCTGGTGCACCGGGAGAACGGCAAGCCGCACGCCGACGCGATCTTCGAGATCACCCTGACCGTCGACCACCTCGCCTGGGCGGCCGCCCACGCACGCAGGGTGCTCGGCCCGCGCCGGGTCAGCCCGGGCCTGCTGGCGGCCAACCACGCGGCGTGGCTGGAGTACCAGCCGCTCGGCGTCGTCGGCGTGATCGGCCCGTGGAACTACCCGGTGTTCACGCCGATGGGCTCGATCGCCTACGCGCTGGCGGCCGGCAACGCCGTCGTCTTCAAGCCCTCCGAGCACACGCCGGCCGTGGGCACCTGGCTGGCCGACGCCTGGCGGGCCGCCGTCCCCGACGTCCCGGACGCCCTGCAGGTCGTCACCGGCCTCGGGGAGACCGGCGCGGCGCTGTGCCGCGCGGGCGTGGGCAAGCTGGCCTTCACCGGCTCGGCGCCCACCGGCCGGCGGGTCATGGCCGCGTGCGCCGAGACCCTCACGCCGGTCCTCATGGAGCTCGGCGGCAAGGACGCGATGATCGTCGACGACGACGCCGACGTGGCCGCCGCGGCCGACGCCGCCGTGTGGGGCGCGATGAGCAACGCCGGGCAGACCTGCATCGGCATCGAGCGGGTCTACGCCACCGAGCGGGTGTACGACGCCTTCGTCGCCGAGGTCACCGAGCGGGTGCGCGGCCTGCGCCCGGGCACCGACGACGCGGCCGCCTACGGCCCGATGACGATGGCCGCCCAGGCCGACGTCGTCCGCCGGCACCTGGACGACGCGGTCGCCGCCGGTGGCCGGATCGCGACCGGGGGCACGGTGGAGGGCGGCGTGGTCGCGCCGACCGTGCTGCTGGACGTCCCGGAGACCTCCGCCGCGGTCCGCGAGGAGACCTTCGGCCCGACGCTGACCATCACGCGGGTGCGCGACGCCGAGGAGGCCCTCGAGCGGACCAACGCCAACGCCCACGGCCTGGCCGGCGCGGTGTTCTCCCGGTCCAGGGCCCGGGCCATGGACCTCGCCCGCCGGATGCGCAGCGGCATGACGTCGGTGAACTCCGTGCTCACCTTCGCCTCGGTGCCGGCGCTGCCGTTCGGCGGCGTGGGCGACAGCGGCTTCGGCCGGATCCACGGCGAGGACGGGCTGCGCGAGTTCACCCGGTCCAAGGCCATCACCCGGCAGCGTTTCGGGCTGCCGGTGGCCCTGATGAGCTTCAGCCGGCCCGCCGCGGCCGCCGACGCGCTCGCCCGCGTGATGGGCCTCGTGCACGGGCGGCACCGGTGAGCACCGGCGAGGATTTCGACGTCGTCATCGTCGGCGCGGGCTCGGC
>DASQXT010000303.1:0-15051 GCA_035639575.1 Geodermatophilus sp. | reverse complement strand
CCCGAACGGGCACGTCGAGCACCACCTCGTCCTCGCCGAGCTCGCCGGCACCACCTGGGTGGACGTCGAGCCGGGCACCGGCGCGGACCTGCAGACGTACCTGGAGCGGATGCGGTTCATGCTCCGCGTCGAGCCGGCGCTGGTGACCGACGCGTGGGCGCTGCTGTCCCTGGTCGGTCCGCGCGGCGACGCGGTGCTCGCCGCCGCCGGACTGCCCGTCCCCACCGCGCCGTACGCGGTGCTCGCCCTGGACGGCGGCGGGTGGGTGCGCCGGATGCCGCCGATCGGGGACGGCGCGCCCGTCGTCGACCTGCTGGTGCCGCGCGCCGAGCTGGCCGCCCGCGCCGACGCCCTGCTCACCGCCGGGGCCGCGCCCGCCGGGGTGGACGCGTACGAGGCGCTGCGGGTCGAGGCCCGCCGGCCGCGCCTGGGCGTCGACACCGACCACCGCACCATCCCCAACGAGACCGGCTGGCTGACCAGCGCCGTCCACCTGGCCAAGGGCTGCTACCGCGGGCAGGAGACCGTCGCCCGGGTGCACAACCTCGGCCGCCCGCCGCGCCGGCTGGTGCTCCTGCACCTCGACGGGCTGGCCGAGCAGCTGCCCGAGGCCGGGACGCCGGTGCAGCTCGGCTCCCGCGACGTGGGCCGGGTCGGCTCCGTCGTCCGCCACCACGAGCTCGGTGTCGTGGCGCTGGCGCTGGTCAAGCAGTCGGTGGCGATGGACGCCGAGCTGACCGTGGCCGGCGCCCGGGCCGCGATCGACCCCGACGACGCCCCGGCCGCGCTCGACGACACGGTGGCTGCGGCGCGGAACCGGGTCCAGGCCGTGCGATCTGGGACCATCCCCCGGTGACCGCTCGCCCCTCCGGAGAGGCCCGCCCCGTGACCCCCGAACCGACCCGTGCCGGCGGTGCCGCCGTCGACGCACTGCTGGACCCCGGCTTCCTCGAGGCCGCCGTGCAGCGGCCGATGGCCGACGTGCGCCGGTTGCGCCGCCAGGCCGAGCAGGAGGAGGTCAACCTCTCCTACACCCGGCGGCTGCTGCAGGGCCGGCTGGACATCGTGCGCCGCGAGCTCCAGCGCCGCGCCGAGCACGACGGCCGCTCGCTGGTCGACCTGCTCCCGGAGATCCTCGCCGAGAAGGGCCGCGGCCCGGCCCACGGCCTCGGCCGGCACCAGACGGTCCAGCCGGCCGCGCCGGAGGAGTACGAGAGCTGGGTCAACGCGCTGACCCCCGGCGTGGACCTGTCGGCGGTCCCCGAGCTGTCGGACGCCGAGCTGGAGCAGGCCGCCCGCGCGCTGGCCGTGGCCGAGGGGTCGCTGTCCGAGCGCCGCCGCGGTGTGCAGCAGGTCATGGACGGGCTGGCCGCCGAGCTCGGCCGCCGGTACCGCAACGGCGAGGCCGACGTCGCCGCCCTGCTCGCCGACGAGGGACGCCACTGAACGGGGACCGCCCATGCCCCCTGAGCCCGCTGGCCCCGTCCGGAGGCTCGCCCCGAGCTCGCGAGGGGTGAGGGGGACGGGGTCCTTCGACTGGCCGGAGAACCCGGTGCTGGTGGAGGTGTGGCGCTCGGGGTTCCTGGAGTCGGTGCACCGCGGCTCGCTGGTCGTCGTCGGCCCGGACGGCGCGGTGCTGTCCGCCGTCGGGGACGTCGAGCGCCCGGTGCTGCCGCGCTCGGCGAACAAGCCGGTGCAGGCCACCGCGCTGCTGGCGGCCGGCTGGACACCGCGCTCGGGTGAGGAGCTGGCCATCGGCGCCGGCTCGCACTCCGGCGAGGACGGTCACCGCGAGGTGGTCGCCGGCATGCTCGCCGCCGCCGGCCTCTCGCCCGACGACCTCGGCTGCCCGCCGGCGCTGCCGATGCACGAGATCTCCCGCGCCGCCTGGCTGGCCGCGGGCCGGGCGCCGGAGCGCCTGGCGATGAACTGCTCGGGCAAGCACGCGGCGATGCTCTCGGCCTGCGTCGCCGCCGGCTGGCCCACCGAGGGCTACCTCGAGCGCGAGCACCCGGTGCAGCAGGCCGTCGAGGCCCGGCTCGGGGAGGCCGCCGGCACGCCGGTGGCCGCGGTCGTCGTCGACGGCTGCGGCGCTCCGCAGCACGCGCTGCCGCTGACCGGCCTGGCGCGGGGCGTGGCCTCGCTGGTCGAGGCCGCGACCGGCACGTCGGGCCGGGCGGTCGCCGACGCGATGCGCGCGCACCCCTGGCACGTGGCGGGCACCGGCCGCGAGGACACCGAGCTCATGCGCGCCGTCGACGGCCTGCTGGTCAAGGGCGGTGCCGACGGCGTGCACGTCGCCGCGCTGCCCGGCCGTGGCGCGGTCGCCCTCAAGCTCGACGACGGCGGCGAGCGCGGCCGCACGCCCGCCCTGTGCGCCGGCCTGCAGTTCCTCGGCGTCCCGGCCGGGCAGCTGGCCCCCTGGGCTGCGACGCCGGTCTCCGGTGGGGACGGCGTGGTCGGGGAGGTGCGAGCAGCCGCGGCGCTGCTCGGGTGAGCGGACACGCCGGGTGTGAGGAGGTTCACCGGCGGGTGCTAGCTCCCCCGCTTGCAACAGCTAGCACCCCGGCCTAACGTCAGGGTGTGCAGAACCCGAGCGACTTCGTCCGCGGGCAGGTGACCACCGTCCGTGGCGTGGTCGACCAGGTCGCGAGCAGCGTCGCGGAGACGGTGGCCGCCGAGCGCTCCAAGGTCTCGGCGACCGGCTCCCAGGTCGGGGAGTTCATCCGTGAGCAGCGCAACGCCGCCCGGGTGTCCCTCCGCGAGCTCGCCCGCACGGCCGGGGTGAGCAACCCGTACCTCTCCCAGGTGGAGCGGGGGCTGCGCAAGCCGTCGGCGGAGATCCTCGCCGCCATCGCCAAGGGCCTGAAGATCTCGGCGGAGACGCTCTACGAGCAGGCCGGGATCCTCGACCGCCGCGACGGCAACCCGGACACCGTGGCGGCCATCCGCGCCGACCCGTCGCTGTCCGAGCGGCACAAGGCCGTGCTGCTCGAGCTCTACGAGACCTACGTCCGGGAGCACGCCGCGAGCGCGTCCGCCCCGACAGACCCCACTGACCCCACCCCGAACCGTTCCGCGAAGGAGTCGGCATGACCGCCACCGACACGTTGAAGAAGTACGGCGAGACCGTCGCCGTCCAGAACAAGCAGGTCCTGCTGGCCGCCGTCGGCGCCGGTGACCTGGCCGTCGAGCGCACCCGCGCCGTCGTCGGCACCCTGCGCTCGCGCGTCGAGGCCCTGCCCGGCGAGGCCCAGGTCCAGGTCGACCTGGCCGCCAAGGAGGCCCGCACCCGCGCCGAGGAGGCCGTCCGCACCGCGCGCACCTCGGCCCAGCAGGTCGCCTCCGCCGTCCGCCCCGAGACCGTCGCGAGCACGGTGGCCGGCCTGGTGAGCACCGCCCGCACCCAGGCGGTCGCCACCATCGAGACCCTCGCCGTCCGCGGTGCCGAGGTCGTCGAGGAGCTGCGTCGCCAGCCCGTCGTCCGCAAGGTCGTCGGCCGCGCCGAGCGCGCCGTGGACGCCGTCGAGGACACCCTCGAGGAGGTGCTCGAGGAGACCGCCGAGACGGTCGCCGAGGCCTCCAACGAGGTCACCTCGATCGCGCAGAAGACGGCGGCGAAGGCCGAGAAGGCCATCGACTCCGCCGAGGAGGCCACGCACGAGGCCGCCGAGGCGGCCAAGGCGACCCTGGAGTCGGCCGAGGAGCCCGAGGCCCCCAAGCCGGCCCGCAAGAGCGCCGCGGCCAAGAAGACCTCCGCGGCCCGCAAGTCCACCCCGGCCGGCACCTCCGCCCGCGTGACCCGCACCCGCACCACCAAGCGCGACAACTGAGGAAGGACCTCCCTGTCCCCGGCAGGGAGGCCGCCCCCGCGACCCAGGGCCCCGGAGCTGCGCACAGCGCTCCGGGGCCCTGCCGTGTTCGGAACCCCCTCGGAGGGGTCGCGGCACCGTGGCCGGACGCCGCTGCGCGGGTACCCTGCCGGGCATGAGCGTCGACGGGCTCCTGCTGGGCGGCTTCAACGGGCTCCTGATGACCGTGCTGAGCCTCGGGGCCCTCGCGCTCGCCGCGTGGGCCCTGCTTGACGCGCTCGTCCGGCCGGCGGCCGGCTACGTCGCGGCCGGCAAGCTGACCAAGCCCGGGTGGGGGGCGATCCTGGCCCTGTCCGTGCTCGTCCTCCTGCTCATGGGCCCGATGAGCTTCCTCGGGCTGCCGGCGGTGATCGCCGCGATCGTCTACCTGGTCGACGTGCGGCCCGCCGTCCGTGGCCTGAGCCGGGGCGGCAGCGGCTGGTGATCCGCCGGGCTCACCAGCCCCGGGTGTCCTTCGGGATCACGATCCACAGCAGCAGGTAGGCGACGAACTGCGGGCCGGGCAGCACGCAGGAGAGCACGAACGCCAGGCGCAGACCGGTCGGTGAGAGGCCGTAGCGCCGGGCTATCCCCGCGCAGACACCGGCGATGACCTTGTTCTGCGTGTCGCGACGGAGCGGGAGGCGGGCAGGCGGGGTCATGTCAGCGACCCTACGGTCGCAGACGTGCTCCTGCGCGCGGTCCGCGGCGACATCACCCAGGCCGACGTCGACGTCGTCGTGAACGCGGCCAACCCCGGGCTGCTCGGCGGCGGCGGGGTCGACGGCGCCATCCACGCGGCCGGTGGGCCGGACGTCCTGGCCGAGTGCCGCGCACTGAAGGCCCGGCTGCCCGGCGGCCGGCTGCCGCGCGGCCAGGCGGTGGCGACGACGGCCGGCCGGCTCCCCGCCCGCTGGGTGGTGCACACCGCCGGCCCGATCTGGTCGGCCGACGAGGACCGCTCCGCCGTCCTGCGCTCCTGCTACACCGAGAGCCTGCGCGTGGCCGACGGCCTGGGCGCGCGGTCGGTGGCCTTCCCGGCGATCTCGGCCGGCGTCTACGGCTGGCCGCTGGAGGACGCCGCGGTGCAGGCGGTCGCCGGCGTGCGCGCGGCCGCGGTCCAGCACGTGCAGGAGGTGCGGTTCGTGCTGTTCGACGACCGCGCGCTGGCGGTGTTCGAGGCCGCGCTCAGCGGCTGAAGACGCCCTCCGGGGGCTCGGGGGAGGCGACCGCGTCGGCGTCGTGCACCGGCCCGGCCCGGCCGGCGAAGCGGTCCAGGTCGGCGCCCTCGACCACCCGGCTGGGCATCGGGTCGGCGGCGCAGCGGCGGACCAGTGCGGGGATCGGCAGCTCGGCGTCCGAGGCGACCGCCACCAGGTTGCCGAAGCGGCGGCCGCGCAGCGTGCCCGGCTCGGCCAGCAGGCAGACGTGCGCGAAGACCGCGCGCAGCGTGGCCACCTGGGTGCGGGCGAAGCGCAGCGGCGGGCCGTCGGCGACGTTCGCGACGAACGAGCCGCCCGGCCGCAGCACGCGGTGCGCCTCCTGCGCGTACTCGACGCTGGTCAGGTGCGCCGGCGTGCGGGCCCCGGCGAAGACGTCGCTGACGACGACGTCCGCGCTCGCGCTCGGGAGGGCGGCCAGCCCCTCGCGGGCGTCGGCGGCGCGCACCCGGACGCGGGCGTCGCGCGGCAGCGGCAGGTGCGCACGGACCAGGTCGGTGAGCCGCTGGTCGAGCTCGACGACCCGCTGCCGGGAGCCGGGGCGGGTCGCCGCGACGTAGCGGGGGAGGGTCAGCGCGCCGCCGCCGAGGTGGACGGCGTCGATCGGGCGGCCCTCCTCGGCGGCGAGGTCGAGCACGTGGCCCATCCGGCGCACGTACTCGAACTCCAGGTGGGTGGGGTCCTCGAGGTCGACGTGCGACTGCGGCGTCCCGTCCACCAGCAGGACCCAGGAGCCGTCGCGGTCGGCGTCGCCGAGCAGCTCGGCGGTGCCGCCGTCGACGGGTGTGGGACCGGGCGGGACGACGGGCTCGGCCTGCTTGCGGCGGCTCATCGGGTTCCGGGAGCGAGGCGCACGCCGGCCATCGTGCCCCGTGCCCTCACCGGCCGCGGAGCAGCGCCTCGGCGGCCGGGTCGCCGGTCACCGTGACCTCGGCCGGGCGGCCCCACAGCCGGCGCAGCAGCTGACCGGCCGGCGCCTCCAGCCGGGCGTCCGCGCCGCCGGCGTCCCCCTCGCGCACCTCGACGTCACCGCGGTGGACCCGGACCGTCCAGACCCGGCCGGTGTCGGTGCTGCGCACGACGACCGCCGCCGTGGCGGAGACCACCGGCTCGACGTGCGCCCACCGGGGGACGACGACGCGCAGCACCTCGTCGGCGCCGTCCTCGGCCAGCTCCGGGTCCACCGCGGTGACCGGCAGCCCCGCGGCCACCTCGAGGTCCATGCGGTGGACGGCGAGCTCGTGCGCCTGCCGGCGGACCCAGGAGCCGACGGTCTTCTCGGCCGCCGGGCTCATGTGCCAGGCCGGGGCGTCCGGAGGCGTGTCGCGCAGGGCGTGCACCAGGTCGGCCAGGCCCGCGGCGTACCAGTCGAGCAGGCCACCACCGGGCGGCCGCGGAGCTGCGTCGGGCCGGTCGGTGGTGCCGGCCCGCACGATCGCGGTCGCCCAGCGGTGGACGGCGCCCAGGTGCCCGACGAGGTCGCGGATCGTCCAGGCCGGCACCCAGGGCACCGGCGCCTGCAGGTCGGGCGCGGCCGTCAGCCCGGCCTCGACCTCCTGCACCAGGACGCCGAAGCGCTCACCCTCCTCGACGACGGCCTCGGTGCACCGTCGCCGCAGGCGCTCGTCGAGCGTCACGGCGCCCATGGTGCCGGAGGGCCGCCGGCGAGGTCACGAGTCGCTGCGGATGTGTTGCCGTACCTGGTCGATGAGGTGCTGCGGGATCTCGGTGAGGCCGTGGTCGGTGCGCGCGTGCTGGGCGACGGCGGCCAGGATCTCGTCGTCGGTGGGGGCGATGAACTGCCGGGTGCAGGTGGGGACGACGTCGCCACAGGAGAACTGCTTCACGATTTCCCTCGCGGTGGTGGTGCGGATCGGTGGTACGGCCGGCCCCTACCCATCGGCGGCGAGCCGTAGCAGGAGACGTTCGACGCGGACGACGCCGATCGCGACGCCGACGTCGTCCACGCAGACGATCGGGTCGAACCGCGAGTGCTCGGGGCGTGCCGCGGCACGCCGGGCGACCTCACGGACCCCCGCGAGCGCGGGGACGCGCAGGCTCACCGGGGCGATCCGGTGCCCCGGCTCGTCGTCGCCGCGGCGGCGCGGCAGCAGCAGCGCGACGGGGCGGCCGGCGGCGTCGACGCGCAGCCCCGAG
Organism: Geodermatophilus sp.; assembly: GCA_035639575.1. Lineage (GTDB taxonomy): Bacteria > Actinomycetota > Actinomycetes > Mycobacteriales > Geodermatophilaceae > Geodermatophilus. Next base: position 7,823 of record DASQXT010000303.1, on the reverse strand, counting down.
TGGTCCTCGGGCACCACGCCCCCCGACGGCCCGCCCTCGACGGGCACCTCCTCGACCAGGCTCGCCACGTGCTCGACCAGGCGGGTCTTCGCCGACCGGAAGCGCAGCGGGGCGGCCGTGCCCGGGTCGAGCCGGGGCCAGGCGGGGCCGGGGCGGCCGAAGAGCCAGCCCTGACCGAGCGGGACGCCCAGGCGGAGGAGCGCCTCCACCTCTCCCCAGGCCTCGATGCCCTCGGCCAGCAGCCAGGCGTCGATCCGCCCGGCGAACTCGCCGAGCAGCTCGGTGAGCGCCAGCTTCACCTCGTCGCCGTCCACCCCGGACACGATCGCCCGGTCGAGCTTGACCATCTGGGGCTTGATGGCGGCGATCTGCTGGAGGCCGGAGTAGCCCGACCCAGCGTCGTCCACCGCCAGGAGGGCGCCGCGGCTGCGGAGCCGGTCGCGGAGGTCGAGGAGGGGCTCCAGCTCGGTCACGTCCTGGTGCTCGGTCAGCTCGAGGACCAGCGGAGCGAGGTCGGGGGCGGCCAGGAGGGTGTCGGCCAGCTCGGGGTCCGTGAGCAGGTGCGGGCTGACGTTGACGGTGAGGAAGCAGTTGGGCGGCACCGTGCGCAACAGCTCCAGGCAGCGCCGGACGACGAGCCCCTCCAGGCGTGCGCCGGTGCCCTGGGCGCCCGCGGCCGCGAACCACCGGTCGGGGCCGACCCGGCTCGGCTGCCCGTCGGGCTCGCAGAAGCGGGCCAGGGTCTCGTAGCCGGCGACGACGCCGCGTCGCAGGTCGACGATCGGTTGGAAGTGCAGTCGCAGCAGCGACGGGTCGGCGAGGACCGACTGCAGCCGGCGGGGCCACTCGGCCGACGCCCTCGCGGGCGTCATGGCCCGACGTCAGGGGTCAGCAGGTGCATGGTGGTGCCCGCAGTCCTATCTCCGCAGTCCGACTCCGTTGCCCCGCATGTACGGACCGTAGCGGATCGGAACCCCGCCCGCGCAGCCGCTGGACGCCTCTCCGGACGGCGACGAGGGGCGAGCAGGTCAGGGGTGCTGTGTGATCCCCCACACGGGTCCGTGAGGCGGTCCCGCGGTGCTCCCGTGGGGTGCGGTCGCGCTCAGACCGGGGCGACGGCGGACCAGCGCACGGTGACCTCGCCGTGCCGCCAGCGTCGGCTGGAGCCGACGAACGGCCAGCCCTGCTCGGCGAGGGACTCCACCGCCGCGGCCCAGCGCTGGCGCGGCCCGAAGGTCGACAGGCCGGCCGCGGTGGCCCACGCGGTGTCGAGGGCCCGGAGGAACTCGTGCACCGGCTGGCCGGGGACGTTGTGGTGGATCAGCGCCTTGGGCAGCCGCTCGGCGAGGTCGGAGGGCCGGTCGAGGTCCGACACGCGGGCCGACAACGTCAGGGTCAGCGGCCCGTCCGCGTCGAGGGCCACCCACGCCGAGCGGCGTCCCCACTCGTCGCAGGTGCCCTCCACGAGCAGCCCCCCGGGACCGAGCGCGGCGCACATCGTCTGCCAGGCCTGGGCGGCGGACTCCTCGTCGTACTGGCGCAGCACGTTGAACGCGCGCACCAGCACCGGGCGCAGGCCGGCGAGCTCGAAGCCGCCCACCCGGAAGTCGACCCGCGGCGGATCGCGGTCGGCGGCGACGGCGGCCACCCGCTCGGGGTCGATCTCCAGGCCGACCACCTCGAGGCCGTGCACCTCCGGGCCCAGCCGGTCGGCCAGCTCCAGCGTGGTCACCGCCGACGAGCCGTAGCCCAGGTCGACGACGAGCGGCCGGGCGGCGTCGCGCAGCCGCGGCACCTGGGTGGCCAGCAGCCAGCGGTCGACCCGGCGCAGCCGGTTGGCGTTGGTGGTGCCACGCGTCGGCAGGCCCAGCGCCCGGGCACGGCCGGCGGCCAGGCGCGGGTTGGCCTTCCTCGGGAGGCTGGCCCGGTCCTTGTGATCACCTGCCGCGGCCCCGTCCCGGGTCCCGCCCCGAGCGTGCGAGGGGTGGGCAGGACGGGGTCCTTTCACGGTCCGGAGCGTAGTCGCGGCTAGCGTGGTGCCGTGCAGGTCCGACGGAACGCCCGCTTCTCGGAGCTGACGACCCTCGGCGTGGGGGGTCCCATCGACCGGCTGGTCGAGGTCTCGGACCCCGATGAGCTGGTCACCGCGGTCCGCGACGCCGACGCCGCCGGTCGGCCGCTGCTGGTCCTCGGCGGCGGTTCCAACCTGATCGCCCCGGACGCCGGGTGGCCCGGCGACGTGGTCGTCGTGCGCAGCCGGGGCGTCGAACGCGACGGGGGCCGGCTGGTCGTGCAGGCCGGTGAGCCCTGGGACGACCTGGTGGCCCACACCGTCGAGCAGCGGCTGGCCGGCATCGAGGCGCTGTCCGGCATCCCGGGCTCGACCGGGGCGACGCCGGTGCAGAACGTCGGCGCCTACGGCCAGGAGGTCGGCCAGGTCGTCACCGCCGTCCGGGTCTGGGACCGCGTGCGGTCGGCCGAGCAGGTGCTCACCCCGGAGGAGTGCGGGTTCGCCTACCGGGACAGCCGGCTCAAGCGCGAGCCCGGCCGGTACGTCGTCCTGACCGTCTCCTTCGAGCTGGAACCGGGGGAGCTGTCCCGGCCGGTGGGCTACGCCGAGCTGGCGCGCACCCTCGGCGTCGAGCTGGGGGAGCGCGCCCCGCTGGTCGACGTGCGGGCCGCCGTGCTGGAGCTGCGCCGCGGCAAGGGCATGGTCTGGGACCTCGCCGACCCCACCAGCCGCAGCGCGGGCTCGTTCTTCACCAACCCCGTCGTCCCGGTGCAGCGGGCGGTCGAGGGCTGCCCGAGCTGGCCCGCCGGCGAGGGCATGGTCAAGCTCAGCGCCGCCTGGCTGGTGCAGCACGCCGGCTTCGGCCGCGGCACCCGCCACGGGCGCGTGGGGACCTCGCCCCGCCACAGCCTCGCGCTGACCACCGAGCCCGGGGCGACCGCCGAGGAGCTGCTCGCCTTCTCCGAGAAGATCATCGCCGCGGTGCAGGAGCGTTTCGGCGTGACCCTGGAGCGCGAGCCCACGACCATCACACCGTCGGCCTGCCGGCCGACACCGCGACCAGGTGCCGTCCCCGACGAGCGCTGAGCCCCGTCCCGTCGTGCGTCGGGGGACCCTCCGGGCCCCCGCTCCGCACGACACCGCGTCCAGGTGCCGTCCCCGGCTCGCGCTGAGCCGCTGCGTCGCGCCTGCGCGGGACCCTCCGGGCCCCACTCGGCACGACAGGGCGGCTATGCCTGCCGGTGCACCTTGTGCTGGGCGGCCTGCGCCCGCGGGCGGACGACGAGCAGGTCGACGTTGACGTGGTGCGGGCGGGTGAGCGTCCAGGCGATGCAGTCGGCGACGTCCTCGGCCACCAGCGGCTCGCGCACGCCGCGGTAGACCGCCTCCGCCCGCTCCCGGTCCTGGACCCGGTTGAGCGTGAACTCCTCGGTCCGCACCATCCCGGGCGCGATCTCGACCACCCGCACCGGCTGGTCGAACAGCTCCAGGCGCAGCGTCTCGGCCAGCGTGTGCACCGCGTGCTTGGCCGCCGTGTAGGACGCGCCGCCCTCGTAGCTGACCAGCCCGGCGGTCGAGCCCACGAACAGCAGGTCGCCGGCGCCGGAGTCGATCAGCCGGGGCAGCAGCGCCTTGGTCAGCCGGACGGTGCCCAGCACGTTGACCTCGTAGGTGCGGGCCCAGGAGTCCAGGTCGGCCTCGGCCACCGGGCTGGCGTCGAACGCGCCGCCGGCGTTGTTGACCAGCACGTCGACCGGGCCGAGGGCACCGACGAACCCGGTCACCGAGTCGGGGTCGGTGAGGTCCAGGGGCAGCGCCCGGGCGCCGATCTCGGCGGCCAGCGCCGTCAGCCGGTCCATGCGCCGGGCCCCGAGGACGACGTCGAAGCCCTCCGCCGCCAGCCTCCGGGCCGTGGCCGCGCCGATGCCGCTGGAGGCGCCGGTGACGACGGCGGTCCGGCCCGCACCGGGCGCGCCTGCGGGCACGGAGGGAGACTGGGCGGAGGGGCCGGGCATGCGGCCCATCCTGGTGCTGTTGCAGACTGCGATGTCGAGCGGGTGCCTCCCGGCGCCCTGGGAGCGAGGCGGGAGGTCGCACGTGGCCGCTCGCCGCCGTCCCCGCTCGGCCGTGCCCCGGCGGGTGGCCACCCTCTCGGTGCACACCAGCCCCCTCGACCAGCCCGGTGCCGGCGACGCCGGTGGCATGAACGTCTACGTCGTCGAGGTCTCCCGGCGGCTGGCCGCGCGCGGCATCGCCGTCGACGTCTTCACCCGTGCCACCTCCAGCGACCTGCCGTCGGTGGTCGAGATGAGCCCCGGGGTCACCGTGCGGCACGTCAGCGCCGGCCCGTTCGAGGGGCTGGGCAAGGAGGAGCTGCCCGCGCAGCTGTGCGCCTTCACCGCCGCCGTCCTGCGCGAGGAGGCGCAGCACGAGCCGGGCCACTACGACGTCGTCCACTCGCACTACTGGCTGTCGGGCCAGGTCGGCTGGCTGGCCCGCGACCGGTGGAGCGTGCCGCTGATCCACACCGCGCACACCCTGGCCAAGGTGAAGAACGCCGCGCTGGCCGTCGGCGACCGGCCCGAGCCGCGGGCCCGCGTCATCGGCGAGGAGCAGGTCGTCGCCGAGGCCGACCGGCTGGTCGCCAACACCGCCGACGAGGCCCGCCAGCTGGTCGAGCACTACGGCGCCGACCCGCGACGCACCCTCGTCGTCCCGCCCGGGGTGGACCTCGACCGGTTCACCCCCGGCGACCGGACGTCGGCCCGCCACCGCCTCGGCATCGCCGACGACGCCGTCGTCCTGCTGTTCGTCGGCCGCATCCAGCCGCTCAAGGCCCCCGACCTGCTGCTCGAGGCGGCCGCGCGGATGCTCGCCGACGACCCCACCCTGCGCGATCGGCTGCAGGTGCACGTCGTCGGCGCGCCCAGCGGCACCGGGTTGGAGGCCCCGCGCCAGCTGGAGCAGCTGGCCACCGAGCTGGGCATCGCCGACTCCGTCCGGTTCCTGCCGCCGGTGCACGCCGAGCGGCTCGCCGAGCACTACCGCGCCGCGGACGTCGCCGTCGTCCCCAGCCACAACGAGTCCTTCGGCCTGGTGGCCCTGGAGGCGCAGGGCTGCGGGACGCCGGTCGTCGCGGCCGCCGTGGGCGGCCTGCGCACGGCCGTCCGGGACGGCGTCTCCGGGGTGCTGGTCGAGGGCCGGGACCCGGCCGACTACGCCGCCGCCATCCGCGCGGTGCTCGCCCGCCGGGAGCTGCTGTCGGCCGGCGCCCGCCGGCACGCGGCCTCCTTCTCCTGGGAGCGCACCGTCGACAGCCTGGTCGCCGCGTACACGGCCGCGGCGGAGGAGATGGCCACGGCAGCCCAGAGACCGGCCCCCGGCACGCTGCTGCGCCCGGCCTGGGCACTGGGCGGGGTGCGGGCGCTCGGCGCGCAGGTGGCGCAGTGAGCGGACAGGGGCGTGAGCATCGCAGCGAGGAACGAGCGAGGAGCGGAGCGCCCCGCGGGAGCGAACGGGGGGCGAGGTGAGCCGCGAGCGGACCGTCGCCGAGCTCGACGCGGTCATCGAGCAGACGCTGCGCGACAGCGAGCTGGTGCACGAGCACCCCGCACCCGGCCGCTGGCTGGTCGACCTGCCCGGCACCCAGAAGCTCAAGACCGTCTGCGGGCTGATCGTCGGCGAGCACGCGCTGCGGGTGGAGGCCTTCGTCTGCCGCCAGCCGGACGAGAACCGCGAGCAGCTGTGGACCTACCTGCTGCAGCACAACGCCCGCATGTACGGCGTCGCCTACTCCGTCGACAGCGTCGGCGACGTCTACCTGACCGGCCGGCTGCCGCACGCCGCGGTCACCCCCGACGAGCTCGACCGCGTGCTCGGCGCGGTGCTCAGCTACGCCGACGACCACTTCAACACCATGCTGGAGATCGGCTTCGGCACGTCCATCCGGCGGGAGTGGGAGTGGCGGGTCAAGCGCGGTGAGTCCCTGCGCAACCTGGAGGCCTTCGCCGACTTCGTCGACCCGGGGCGGAGGTCGCACGCCGCCGGGACCCCGGACGGCGGGGCGTGACGGCGACCGGGGGTTCGCTCGCCGAGGCCGCCGAGGAGCGGCCCGGCCACGCCCGCCGGTGGTGGGTGCTGGCCACCATGACGGTCTGCCTGCTCGTGGTGATCATGGGCAACACGACCCTCAACGTCGCGATCCCCACGCTGCAGCGCGAGCTGGGGGCCAGCCAGGGTGAGCTGCAGTGGGCGATCGACGCCTACATCCTCGTCTTCGCCGGCCTGCTCTTCTCCTGGGGCGTCATCGGCGACCGGATCGGCCGCCGCCGGGTGCTGCTCATCGGCCTGTCGATCTACACGGCCGGCTCGCTGCTGGGTGCGTTCAGCAGCAGCCCCGGCGAGCTGATCGCCTGGCGGGCGGTCATGGGCATCGGCGGCGCGGCGGTGCAGCCCACCACCCTGGCGGTCATCACCAACGTCTTCCCGCCACGCGAGCGGGGCCGTGCGATCGGCGTCTGGGCGGGCGCCGCGGGGATCGCCGTGGCCGCCGGGCCGCTGGCCAGCGGTGCGGTCCTCGAGCACTACTGGTGGGGCGCGATCTTCCTCATCGCGGTGCCGTTCGCGCTCCTCGGCATCGTCGCGACGCTGCTCGTCGTCCCCGAGTCCCGTGACCCGTCGCCGGGCCGGCTCGACGTCCCCGGCGTGCTGCTGTCGGTGCTGGCGCTGGCCGGGCTGGTCTACGGGATCATCCACGGCGGCTCGGGGGCCGGGTGGGGATCGCCCGGCGTCCTCGTGCCGCTGCTCGGCGGGGTGGCCCTGCTGGCGCTGTTCGTCTGGCTGCAGCGCCGCTCGACCCACCCGGCGCTGGACGTCACGCTCTTCCGCAACCCGGCCTTCTCCGCCGCCGCGGCCGCCCTGGGGCTGAACTTCTTCGCGCTCATGGGCGCGACCTTCTACCTCGTCTACTACCTGCAGGGCGTGCTCGCGTACGGCCCGCTGGTCAGCGGCGCGGCGCTGATCCCGATGGCGGTGGGCATGGCGGTCATGGCGCCGGGCAGCTCACGGCTGGCCGAGCGGTTCGGCGCCAAGGCCGTCGTCGGCACCGGCTTCGGCCTGCTGACGGCGGCCGTCTGCGGCTTCCAGCTGCTGGACGAGGCCTCGCCGCTGGTGCTGCTGCTGGTGATCCTGTCCGTGCAGGGCCTCGGGATGGGCACGGTCATGGCGCCGACGACCGAGTCGATCATGTCCGTCGTCCCCCGGGACAAGGCCGGCGCCGGTGCGGCGGTGAACAACTCGGTGCGCCAGGTCGGCGGTGCGCTGGGCGTGGCCGTCCTCGGGTCGCTGCTGGCCAACGCCTACGCCGCGCGGCTCGGTGACGCCGTCGACGCGCTGCCGCCCGACCTCCGCGCGGACGCCAGCACCTCGCTCGTCGCCACCCTCGGCGCGGTGCGGCACACGCTGGCCGGCGGCGACCCCGAGGCGGCCGCCGCGGCCGGCCGGCTGGTCGGCCCGGCCCGGGAGGCGTTCGTCGCGGCCATGCACCTCACCGCCGTGGGGACGGCGCTGGCCACCGTGCTGGCCACCGTCGTCGTCCTGGTCTGGCTGCCGGGACGACGCGCCCGCTCCGGGGCCGAGGCGCCTGCCAGGGGTTAGCGTGACGGCGGTGCAGCAGGGTCCCGGTCAGCAGCAACGTCAGGTCCGGGCGCTCGTGGGCCTGCTCGCCGCCACCGCGCTGGTGTACCCGCTGCTGCTGTGCGCGGTGCGGCTGACCTTCGCCCAGCTGCTCGCCGTCGACCTGGGCGGCACCCTG